>CAYRDB010000007.1:0-31428 GCA_964423085.1 uncultured archaeon | reverse complement strand
TGTTTTTGTATATAAATTGATTTGGTGCAAGGGAAATAAGTCTGAAGAGACAAGTAGCATCGGATTCCACTAAGAGGATTTTTTTCACTTTGAGAGTATCTCCTCTATGAACCGCATCTCGATTCCGACTTTATAACCTTCGGCGTCCCTTATCTGCGTCAGAGGAAGCTTGTGCTCGTTCTTCAGCTCTGCTATGTAGGCCCTGGCCCTCGACTCGGATATCCCAAGCTTCTTGGCTATGTCTTTGTATGTTTGGAAGCCGTTGTTGATGAGCATTGCTACAATCTCCCTGTGCCTACCGTGAACATTTGCAAGCGCGGACGTCTTTATGCCCTGCTCGGCGCGCTCGTCCCGCTCGGCGAATCGCTCGGTTATCGCTCGGAACTCGCTCGGCGCTTTCATGAAAGCGGTCGCTCTCGTGTGGGATTCTATGCTAGAGGAGAGACTGTCCACCCTTTCGTTCGTCTTTTCAAGCTTCTTCTCGAACGAAGACAGCATGTTGACCAGAATGTCGATTTTCCTTTCCAGAGACTTGGCCGATTTCATCAATAGTAATCTTGGACGCCTCATATATAAGCATGTTTCAGTAGAGCCATTTATTTCTCACGAAAACAAAAATTCTATTAATGGTATATGTAATAAAGTTCGACGGCAGCAGGCAGAAATTCGACCGAAGCAAGATTGAAAGGACGTGCCTTCGAATGCATGCTAGCCCAGAGGCTGCGAGAAGAGTTGCGGAGTTTGTGGAAAGCAGGGCGTACGACGGGATATCAACAAAGAAGATAATGCAGATGGTGTTCTCCGGAATAAGAAGGGAGAAGCCCGAGTACAGGCACGTCAACGACCTCAGGTCCGCGATAAGCGCGCTGAGGCCCAAGCCGGATTTTGAAAAATTCATAGCCCAGCTCCTGCGAGCGTACGGGTACAAGATTATAACAAACGCCATAGTGAACGGAAAATGCGTCGACCACGAGATAGATGTGATAGCAGAGAAGGGCGGAGAAGTACTGTATGTGGAGGTGAAGCACCACTACAAGCCGCACACTTTCACGGGCATGGGGCACTTCCTCGAGGCGCAGGCGACATTCGAGGACCTTGTCGACGGGTACAAGACGAGAAGCACGGGAAAAAGGTTCAGCAAAGCCCTCCTGGTCAGCAACACAAAGCTATCCGAGCACGCAAGGAGGTACGCCGATTGCAGAGGAATAACATACATCGGATGGAACGCGCCGAAGGACAGCGGGCTTGAAAGCATGATAGAGGAGAAGAAGCTCTACCCGATAACAATGATAAAGGGCCTCTCTGTGGATGAGGAAGCCGCGCTGGGCGATGCGTCAGTTGTCACAGTGGGGCAGATTCTCAAATATGGCACTGGCGAGCTGGCGAAAAAAACGGGAATATCAAATTCGAGAATGAAGGAAATCAAGCAGAAATGCGAGCACATACTCTCGATAAGCGGCAGCTCAAAGAATTAAAGAATTGAAGCACCAATTTTAAAGCATGGCATCATCCAAGTATACTCCTGTCTTTGAGTGCAGAAACGTCTGGAAAATATACAAGGCGGGAACCCGTGCCGAGGTCCAGGCGCTGAGGGGTGTGGACTTTGTCGTCAAGCAGGGCGATTTCGTGTCAATACAGGGCGCGTCCGGAAGCGGAAAATCCACGCTCATGAACTGCATCGGCTGCCTGGACGTGCCAACGAGGGGCAGGATATTCCTTAACGGCAGGGAGCTGTCCAAACTATCCGAGGACGAGCTTGCAAAAGTGAGGAGGGAGAACATAGGTTTCGTGTTCCAGTTTTTCAATCTAATACCAAGCTTCACAGCGATACAGAACGTCGAGCTCCCAATGATATTCAAGGGCGTGGAAAAGGAAGAGAGGCTCAAAAGGGCCAGAAAGCTTCTGAAAGATGTCGGCCTTGGGGAAAGGATGGGAAACAGGCCAGGAGAGCTGTCTGGCGGGGAAAGGCAGAGAGTGGCCATAGCAAGAGCGCTCGCCAACGACCCGGTCTTCATACTGGCCGACGAGCCTACAGGAAACCTAGACTCGAAAACGGGAGAGGAAATCATAAAGATATTCAAAGGGTTGCAGAAAGACGGAAAGACCATTGTAATGATAACTCACGACGAACATGTGGGGAAATGCGCGCAAAGGACTATAAGAATGAAAGACGGTAAGATAACAAGTGATAGATGATGGCTAGGAAGATTCTGTTATCAATCGCTGTTTTTGCAATAGTATGCTTAGCGGCCTCTCATAGCGCTGCGGCAGCGTATGCTTCGCTGTCAGTGACACATTACACAATTCCGTCCAGCATCGGGCCTGGGGACAGCGGGAATATCGTGCTGACGTTCAGCAACACCGGCTCGGACTATGCTAGGGCCATAGAGCTGACCATGAAAGCCAGCACATACGCCGAATACGGCAAAACCGTCTACCAGGTAGGAACCGTTTCCCCAGGAGGATCGGCGCAGGTGACAGTTCCCATCAAAATAAAGGACACGGTTTCCGAAAGCTCGGTCGCATTGCCATTTTCAGTAAAATACTACGAAGGACAGGCGTCCACATACACCACCATAAGCAACTTTGTCGCATTTGACATAGACCAGAGGTCGATTGTGAAAATAGGCGAGGTCTCCTACGACAAGGACGTAATAACCCCAGGATCGGTTGTGGAAATGTCGGTTGCTATAGATAACATAGGCAAAACCGGGATTAAGGACGTAGTTGTATCAATAGACAGCTCGGACGTTCCGCTGGTGCCGCTGGACGGCGACTCGGAGAGCTATCTTGGAAATATAGCAATAGGCTCTTCAAAGATTGCTAAATTCTCGGTCGCGATAGACAGGAACGCTGACATAAGCGCGTACAGCATTCCGCTAGCAGTTTCATACTACGACGAAGCGGGAGTCAGCCATTCCGACCAGAAATACGTGGGCATGGCAATATCAGGAGAGCCAGAATTTGTAATAGCTCTCGAGACTGACGGAGGAATATACAGTTATTACCAGTCAGACATCACCATATCAGTTGCCAATCGAGGAACAGGATCTGCGGAGGCTCTTACGCTGATATTCGGATATGAAAACTCGTCACTGCCAGTTACACCTAATCAGTATTACATAGGATCGCTCGACAAGGACGATTTCGACACAGTATCTGTGTCGCTGAACACCAAGTCCGCACTTCCGGGAAACTATGAGCTTCCTGTGACCATTGTGTACAGGGACGTGTACAACAACGAGTACACCCTAGAAGAGAGCCTGACTCTCAAAGTCGAGGACATCCCCCCAGTCGAGATACCTGCGTGGATGCAAATAGCCGGATTAGTGGTTATAGCTGTTCTGATATACTGGAAGAGAAAGTCCGTCTCTAAAATTTTCGCAAGGATATTTAAAAAGTAGCGCTTGTATTTGTAGGTGGGATCTTGTCGTTCGAACTTGAGCGCGAAAGCTTGATAATGGCAATAAACAGCGTTAAGGAGAGAAAATCCAGGAGCGTTCTTACAGTTCTCGGAATAGTCATAGGCATAGCGGCCATTGTATCCCTCGTTTCAATAGGCGAGGGGACTAAAGCAACCGTGGAGGACGCATTCTCCAGCTTCGGCGCCAACAAAATAATAGTGACATCCGGATTCGGCATGTCTGGCTTCGGCGCGCCTACAGTCTCAGACAAGCTGACAAACAAAGACGTGGACAATATAGAAAGAATTAGAGGTGTGGAGCTGGCAATACCTGTCAGCATGCAGTCAATTCCTGTTGAGTACAAGGGAAACTCAATGCCAGTCGTTGTAATAGGTGTTGATATGGACGTTTCGGAAGACTTTTTCTCCGACGTTCAAGGATACGAACTGGGTGCTGGAAGATTCCCGAAAAAGGGCGACAAGTACTCGTGCGTCGTTGGGTACAGCGTGGCGAACGACATATACCCGGACGAAGTGCGCATACGCGACAAGCTCAGCATCAAAGGCGTGGATGTTAGGGTGGTTGGAATCCTGAAGCAGCAGGGCAACTCCCAGGACGACGCTGCGGTAATAATGCCTCTGGAAGGATTCAAAGAAGTGGCGGGAACCGAAGACATAGGGTACATACTTGTTAAGGTAGCGGACTCTAGCATGATGGAAACCACAGGGGATATCATACAGGAATATCTCGACAAGGAGCACGGCGAGGATGCTTTCACTGCAATGAGCACGGTTCAGCTCGCAGAGCAGATAGGCGGCATACTTAACATGCTTTCCCTTCTTCTCGGAGCGATAGCTGCAATATCCCTGCTGGTGGCGGGCATAGGCATAGCCAACACAATGTTCATGACAGTGATTGAGAGGACGAAAGAGATAGGGATAATGAAGTCGATAGGGGCTACGCAGAAGAACATACTTGAGATATTCCTTATAGAAGCGGCTATAATAGGATTGATAGGAGGCGTGCTGGGTTGCGGCCTTGGCATAGTGCTGTCCGGAGTGATATCGCAGGCCTCGGTCTACCTCGGAATAAGCATACAGACCGCAGTGACACCCACGCTACTTGCTGTGGGCATGTCTTTCGCAGTTGTTGTCGGAGTTGTGTCAGGCTTCATACCAGCCAGGAAGGCGGCAAAGATGAATCCGATAGAGGCGCTTAGGTATGAATAGACTCATACGCATATTGGATTCCCGAATAGCGAAGAGAAGAAATTCAGTATTGCGTCCATTATGCCTTCGCAAGTCCTGAGCCCGGCCGGGATATTGTCGTCTGTCTCGTTTTCTTCTTGCTGATCAGTTTCATCGCCGGGTTGCCCGGTTTCATCGTCTATCATGTGATATCCTGTCATGCAGTCCGAAGGGCAATTGCTCTCGGTCTCGCCCATGTCCGGCTCGCATATGGTGTTACCGCACACTGGTGTACCCGACGCCCCGCTGGCGCCAGCCGACATCCAATCCGTGAACTGCTTTATCTCTTCGCACTCCACTGCGTCAGAGCCTACGCTTGCGCCCTCGAACATATACTCCCTCGCGCCCGTCCCGGCGACCACATACTCGCCGTTGAAGTCAATCTTTGTAATCCATGTGGACGCCTCGTGCTCCCATAACGGGGCATTGCTCCCGACAGAAAACATGTAGATTTTCTTTGTGGTCCCCCCTGCTGCAAGATAATCACCATCCGGGCTGAACTTTACCTCGCCGAACTGCTTAAAATCGCCCGCGTCTGAGAACTTCCAAACCAGATCGCCGTCCTTGGAAAGCAGGTACACCTGGCCTTTGCTGGTCCCGGCTGCCACATAGCTACCGTCAGCGGACACGTCAACAGCCCTCGCAGTGGAGTCGCTGGGATTGGAATACGTCCAGAGCCGGGTTCCCGAATTGTCATACGCAAACACGATTTCCTTGCCGTCCATGTTGTCAGCAGAGTAAGCGACCAGACCACCGTCGTCGGATATCGCAGACTTGTGCACAGGAGAATCTGTGGTAAGCATCTCGCTCCTGAAAATCAGGTCGCCGTCAATTGAAAACATATACGCCCTCCTGTCGGGGCACCCGGTGGACATCGCTATGTAGCTGGCGTCCGGTGTGATTGCGGGCCTGTAAGCCTCCCCGTCAGTGTCATATCCCGGGTTGTTCGCCTGATAGTCCCACAACTTTGTCCCGTTCCTGTCGAAAAAGTGCAGCATGTCTCCAGCAGAGACTGCGACATAGCCGCCGTCCTCTGATATTGCGAGCCCGATAGAATTTGTTTGGATGTTGGCAGACCATAGGGACACGTTGCTGCCAGACTCGAAAAAGTACAATGTGCTGCCGAGAGTGGCCGCTATGTAGTTGCCGTCAGCTGAGACGCCGACAGCATTGGCTGCGCCCATCATGACTTCAGGAACATAGCAGGAAGTGCAGTACTGCCATGAAAGGCCGTTTTCAGAAAAGACATATATGTAGTGCTCTGTGACTGCGGCTACTGTGCTGCCGCTCTCGGATATGGAGACGCCTTCCACCCAGTCGCTCCCGGTCGCATGAGCCCATACAAGGCCGCCGTCTTTGTCAACCAGAATTATTTGGTTGTTTTCAAGACTCTCCGAGAAGAAGACAGGCCCCTGATCAGGGCTGTCTATGATTCCCGCCCTGGACTTGCCGACACCGTTGCTGGCCTCGAAATAATAGAAAAGCTGGGTTCCGGAATACGGGACATAATTGTACACATACAGCGCGCCTGTCGAATAGTCCCCACCCGCGTTTGACATGTCGTGCCATTCGCCGTTGAGCCATATCCTGACATACTCGGGCGGCCTCCCTTCAGCGTCCCTGTATGTGACCTTGTATGTGTAGTTGGTGCACACAGTTCCGTAGAAAGGGTATACTCCGTCGTTTTCAAGCACGGGCGCGTCAATTGTCTCAGCGTCTGTCAGTTTAGGCACTATGCCGTAAGAGGACGTGTCTTCGGCACAGGCAGAACACATCATAAAAAGAAATGCTGAAAAGACAATCATAGGCAGAAGGAAACCTTTTCTCATAATATTAGATTGCACCCTGGATAATAAAACAAGATGCGCTATTCAAGCCCGCTTCTTCTTTCTGAAGCTCATGAAGAACACGCAGCCGCACGCGATTGCAAGCACGACCCATATATAGCCCATTATGCTGGAAAGGTCGACGCTGTCGAACATCACGCCGGAGAAGGATAGTATTGAAGCTGCCAGAAAGCCGACAGCGCCAATCAAAAAATATGCAGATTTTCTATTCATATGCATTACCCTGATTCGGGTGTATAATAAAAAATAAAAAAAGAATTTTCAAATTCACTTCTTTCCTAAACTGTAGACAGCCTTGAGGGCAACTATCACTGCCGCTGGGGCAACGAATGTCGCGATGTTCACCAGTATCGGTCCCAATATGCTAGGGCCTATTACCGGAAGGCTACCGAGTCCAGCTGCTCCTGCCACAAGAAGGGCTATCGCAGCTATCAGGAAGGAAGATATTTCCTTCTCGGATATGTTTAGGAATCCCACTACCACACCCAGGATTACCAGGATTGTGGCTATCCATTCATTCTGGAATCCGGCCAATCCTGTGGCAAGTCCAGCGACTATCGCTATTGCCACTCCTAGGATGAATGACCAGTGTCCTAGTTTGTTCATTTTCATGAGATTACCTTAATAATGATTATAAGGACCCGCCTTATAAACTTTGTTTTTGTTCGCTGAATCAAGCAGAAAAATATGAACCATTTCATCGGATATGCTGTACAATTAACAAAAAATAAACTTTATTAACGGCGGCTTCCCATAGATACAGTATGAAGAATGCTTTTTTGGCACTAGCATTGTCGTTGCTGATTGCATTACCAGTTGGTGTTATAGCAGAAACTGAAACGCTTGAGGATCCTGGAATTCTACCAGACAATCCATTCTATGGATTCAAAACGTTCTTCGAGGACGTGCAAATGGCGTTCACATTCCAGGAGAGGGAGAAAGTCATGCTAAACTACCAGTTCGCTGAGAGGAGACTGGCTGAAGCTGAAGTTATGATGCAGAAGGAAAACAGCGGCCTTGTGAACAGCCTGATGCTAAAGTACCAGGCGAGAGTGCAGGAAGCCAACAAGCTTTCTGAAAATATGAGGCTCAGGAACTTTACAATGGACGAAATAGACCAGTGGACAGAACAGACAGTTGGCAAGCACGTAAGAGTGTTGCAGAGGGTCATGGAGAACGCCCCTGAAGACGCGCAAGAAGGATTGCAGAACGCGCTCCAGAACGCAGAGCAGAACCAGGAGAGGGTGAGAGCAATGCTGGGCAATTCAAACCAGTATGGTCAAACAACCACTACAATCGGAAACCAGAATCAAGGCAGCACTTCTCAGTCAGGAAACTCGGAAAATGGTAATTCTTCAAATGGGAATCAGGCAAGCTCTGGGAACAATCCCAACGCCTGATTAAGACGCATAATATCCTTCCACGTAAATGTCAAGGGACTTTTTGGAATCTATTTCAAACTCCATTGAATACAAACCATCAGGCCCGCTAAGGCAGTGAGCGACAGGAGTGGAAGAAGTTTCAGCATCGTTCTCGAAAGCGTACACAGTCGCATTCGCCACAAGTTCTCCTGTCAGGCCGTCCACAACATATCCGTGTATTGTCGCATTTGAATAGGGCATGTTGCTGACGCGGATTGTCAGATAAGCAGACGTGCCTGTGAACGACAGGTCTCCATTCAATGCCTGGTCGACCACATCCATGTAATTGTCCATGCCGTAAGCCGAGACTGAATGTATGGCATTTATTTCCCGGACTTCCATGACAGTGTACATCTTCCCTTTTTCCACCCCAGTGCCCGAGAATAGGACCGAACCGCTGGAGTCCTTTAGCAAAACTGTTATATTGCTTCCTGTGAACGAAAGGTCTGAGGTGCTGTTATCCTTCCTGAATCGGAAAGTCATGTTGTAGTACTTCCTCACGGTTATGTTCTTCTCATAATTTTCTCCCGGAGAAATTGTCTTGTCGAACGCCTTGAAGAAGCCTGTGAATTCTATTCCGGAAGCGGCTACTGACGAAAGAACAAGCACGGAAACCGCAACGCAAAGGCCCACGACTAGATATTTTTTCATGAAAGTTAGTTTGAAAATGGGCGCCTATAATTGATTGCGACCATTACCAGTGGTGGCTCCGAACATTTAATATAGCGCAGGATAAATTCTATGTATGGTACTGGCGGCAATGCACATACTGGTGCCGATAATATTCCTGGAGATTTTAAGGGACAGGTTCAAGAAAATCGGCAAATTCTTCTCTAGGAGGCACATATTCGTTGTCGGGCTGGCTGGTATACTCCCGGATCTGGACTTGATTATGTACAGGATGTCCGAAATACTAGGCACGTCATTCCCCGAGTCCGAGGTGGGGCACAGGATAATCCTGCACAACATATGGATACCGCTTGCTTTCCTCGGATTCTTTGCGCTTTTCTACTACGTCATACCCAGAATAAGGAAGATGAAAAAAGCACCATTGCTAAAGAGCAGGTCGTTCGGAAAGCTGTTCCTGGTGCTTTTCATAGGATTCTCCATACACCTTATACTGGACGGTGTGCTGACAGGATATGTGATGCCGTTCTATCCGATAAGCGACTATATGGTGGACTTGAACATTGTCGGCATGATTGAAGTCTATACATCAATACCGTCTCTGAGCATACTTGTGTCAGCGGAGGCCCTGCTCCTACTGTTCTGGCTGTGGCACCAGGAGATGAGAGGAAACATAAGGGACTATTTCTGATTCGCATAGGGGCAGAGCTTTTCCAAAGGGCAGGCTCCGCATTTCGGCGAGCGCTTTGTACACACCTCCTTTCCGAGGGATACCAATAGGAAGTTTATGTCCGGCCTTTCTTTTTCAGCGAACAGTCTGTGGAGATCCGCTCTTATCTTTTCAGGCTCGTCTTCGTCCGTCCATCCCAGCCTCTTGGAAACCACGGCAACGTGCGTGTCCACAGGTATTACAGGCTCATCCCTCGTGACCAGCATCACTATGTCCGCGGTCTTTCCGCCCACGCCAGGCAACTTCATCAGCTCTTCCCTAGACAAAGGGACCCTTGAGCTGTAATCCTTTATAAGAATCGTCGAGGCCTTCTTTATGTTCCTAGCCTTTGTGCGATGGTAGTTTGAAAGCCGTATGGCTGACTCTATTTTATTCAGGCTCAGGGACGCCATCTTTTCCGGGGTGTCTGCCAGTGAAAACAGGCGCCTGGACGCAATATCGGTGGTCTCGTCCTTTGTGCGCTGGGATATTATGGTGCTTATCAAAGCCCGGTAAGGCCGCTCGCGCCTAAAATCGCAGCCGCCGTACCTTTTCCTTAGTATAGACACGACCGCTGAAACCCTTTTGTTCATGACAGGATATTGGTCGAACCCGGATATGAAACCTTCAGAAACGCTTATTAGCGAGCCCGTCCAATACTCTATCGGTCCGCTGCACAGTATTGCAGTTGTTGATTTATGCGGACCGAAAAAGGCTGCGCAAAAGCGCGTATCAATATATTCCTACCCAAGACAGCCGCGGCTCTATTCTTCTGGTGGTATTAATGATAAGAGCGGTAGTCTTCGACATAGGAGGAGTAGTCATACATCCCAGATGTAGCAAAATATGCAGGCTCGTGCTTGCAGGTGCTGAAGTTCTGCTACTCCCGATAATCGGCTACGACCACAAGTTACTAAGGCGCATAAGAGAACTCAGGAGCGCGCGTATTGTGGACAATCGTGTGATATCAATTGTACGCGGGTTAAAAGATTCGGGATATATGGTACCTGTGATAAGCAATTCTTCCCCCGAAGGTATCAAAGCCATGAAAGACATGGGAGTCTATTCCGAATTCGACACAGTAATACTATCCTCCGAGGTCGGAGTTCAAAAACCGGATAAAAGGATATTCGAAATCGCGATTGAGAAAATAGGCGTTAGAGCAGAAGAGTGCATCTTTATGGACGACCTTGAAAAAAATGTGAAAGCGGCGGAGATGTCTGGAATGAAAGGGATAGTCTACAAAAACCCCGTGCAATTGTCAAAGGATTTGAAAAAAATGGGAGTGAAGGCGAATGGAAAGTGATATGAGCGGATTCTCTAAACTAGGGCCTGTTATAGCGAAAGTTCTAGAACAGTCTGCACTAAGGGACAAGGCTCCCACACCAATACAGGAGGCGTCCCTGTCCCCGATTCTGGAAGGAAAGGACACAATGCTCATATCACAGACAGGAACAGGAAAGACGCTGGCTGTCATGCTTCCGGTAATGAGCAGGATGATGAAGGAGGATATGAAGCCTATATCGACGCTTTACATAACCCCCCTTAAGGCGCTCAACCGCGACCTGCTCGACAGGATGATATGGTGGGCCGACAAGCTCGGAATAGAAGTGGCTGTAAGGCACGGGGACACGTCGCCTTACGAGCGAAAGCAGCAGCTAGAGTTCCCGCCGCATATTTTGATTGTAACACTTGAGACCCTTCAGCCCATGCTGACCGGGAAGAGAATAAGGGAGCACCTGAAGAACATAAGGCATGTCATACTTGACGAGGTTCACGAGACTGTTGAAAGCAAGCGCGGAGTGCAGCTCTCGCTTGGTCTTGAGAGACTGAAGAAGCTGTGTGGAAATTTCCAGCTGGTCATGCTATCCGCAACCATAGGCTCGCCCGAAAAAGTGGCATCGTTCTATTCCGCAGGAAAGAAGGTCAACATAGTAAGGGCGGACAGCGAAAAGAGGTTCGACATAAAGGTAATCAGCCCAGAGACCGAGGCGGGGGACGAGGAAATAGCAAAGAAGATTTTCAGCTCAAGCGAGACCGCGGCCAGATTAAGAAAGATAATGAACCTTATACGGGAGTCAAGATCATCGTTAACGTTCACGAACACTAGAGAGTTCGCTGAGATACTAGCGTCCAGAAGCAAATCCATAGACAGCGATTTTCCGGCAGAGATACACCACAGCAGCCTAAGCAAGAACGTTAGGATAGCCACGGAGAAAAAGTTCAAGGAGGAGAAGATAAAGTCGATAATCTGCACGTCCTCCCTCCAGCTGGGCATAGACATCGGAAGCATAGACCTTGTGATACAGTACATGTCGCCAAGGAGGGTGTCGCAGCTAATCCAAAGGGTCGGAAGGGCTGGCCATGGAATAGAAAAAATTAGCAAGGGTGTTATAATAGCTACGGAGGACGACGACTGTTTCGAGGCTTCTGTGATAGCCAAAAGAGCGCTGGAAGGCAAAATAGAGCCGACGAGGTCCCACTCAAATTCGCTGGATGTTCTCGCGCACCAGATAGTGGGCATGACTCTGGAGGACTGGAAGATAGGGGTGAAGGAGACATACGAAACCGTGAGAAAGGCCGGCCCTTACAGCGGACTAAGCTTTAAGGAGTTCAAGGAAGTGTGCGAGCAGATGCAGAAGATAGGGCTGGTGTTTCTGGACAGCGAAATAACAAAGAAGAGGAACGGATTCGGCTACTATTTCAGCCAGCTCAGCACCATACCGGACTCGAAACAGTACATGATATTCAACACAGTTGATCAGAGCTTTGTCGGGGTGCTGGACGACGAGTTCGTGTCTGTTCACGGCGAGCCGGGGACCACGTTCATAGTGAAAGGAGTGCCTTGGAGGATAATCGAGACCGAGGACAACAGGGTTCTGGTCGAGCCTTCTTCAGACAGCGACGCTGCAATACCCGGATGGGAAGGGGAGCTTATGCCTGTCCATTTCGACGTCGCGCAGGATGTAGGAAAGCTTAGAAGAAGAATATTCGAAATGCTTTCGGCCGAGGAGCCGGATATAAAGGGAGAACTTGTAAAGGAGTACCCAGTAGATGCGAGCGTAGCCGAAAAGCTTGTGTCGCTGATAAAGAAGCAGAGGAAGCACGACCCGACAACCATTACGGACGACAGGAACATACTGATTGAGGAATATGAGAACATTGTTGTGATAAACAGCTGCTTCGGATCAATGGTCAATGACACGCTTGGCAGGTTCATATCGGCCATGCTCACGTCCAGGATAGGGTCGGTCGGACTGAAGACAGACGCGTACAGAATAATGCTACAGATGCAGCAGAAAAACTTGGAGCTTGTCAAAGACGCCTTGCTAAGCACGAATCCCGACCATCTCAGGAGCTATCTGGAGCTGTCTGTGTCCAAGAGCGATCTTTTCCAGTACAGGTTTGTTCATGTGGCTAAGAGATTCGGCGCGTTCTCAAGGGACGCCCAGATAGGAAGAACCAGGCTCAGGAGCGTGATAGACGACTATGTGGGCACGCCTGTGTACAGGGAGGTCATGAACGAAATAGACACCGAAAAGCTGGACATAGAAAAAGCCACCGAAGTTCTCAGGGACATACAATCGGGAAAGATAAAAATACATTTCAGAAGCGGGCTTTCGCCAATAGGAAAGATAGGAGTGAAGCAGAAATACTCCGAGGTTATAGGACCGGAGAAGCCGACAAAGGAAATATTCGAGCTGTTCAAGCGAAGGATAATGAACACCGAGACCAGGCTCGCGTGCCTGAACTGCGGCAAATGGAGCCAGACTTACACCATAAGGGACATGCCGGAAGAGGTGAAATGCCCGCAGTGCGGAGCTTTAATGCTGGCAATCGTGCATCCGAAGCAGAGCGATATAACAAAAATCATAGACAAAGACTTGAAGGGAAAGGAGCTGAGGAAGGACGAAAGGGATGTGATTTACAGGGCTAGGGACACTGCAAGCCTTTACATGAGCTACAAGCGCGGCGCAGCAATCATACTGGCCGGACGCGGGGTCGGTCCGTACACCGCAAAGAACATACTCAGCCGCTACCATGAAAATGTGGAGGACCTTCTGAAGGATGTCATGGAAGCGGAGAAACAGTGGCTGAAGACGAAAAAGTACTGGAGCGTATAATTCTGGTCTCAGACTAGAAAAAACAACATTGCGGCAACGACCACGCTTGAAATGATTAGCGGTATGAAGAGCTTGCCGACCGACTTGCCCATCTCCTTGCCTCCTATAATCCTGGCCATAGCCATTTTGGATATCGTGTTCGAGACAGCGGCTATGATTATGCCCGTGACCGCCACATCCGCTGAAATTCCGCCGGCCATGGAAGCAAGTCCTATTGTAATCGCGTCAACGTCGAATATGCCAGAAAGCGCGGCTATAGGATATATCGCTGACGGAAAGTATGTCTTGGCCAGATTCGAAGCGAACAGAACTATCACAAATATGACCATGAACTTGAGGATAGACTTGAACGATATCGGAGAGCTCATCTGTATGCCCGTGGTCTTCTTCCCTATCCTTCTCCACGCAAACAGGCTTATTATATACCCTATTGCGCAAATCACCCCGAAGACTGGAGCAAGCAGCAACGCCACATCGGCATCGAAGAACATTGATACAAATACCATCCTTAGGAACATGGTGGAGGACGCGACTATAACAACGAAAGAGGCGGACTTGGCCGCCTGCCTGCTCTTCTTGGCGAGCGCCGACATCGACACAGTCACAGACGTGCTGCTCGCTAGCCCTCCGAAGAAACCAGTGACGCTAAGACCGTGCTTGCCGAGCGTCTTGACTGCGACATATCCAACCATGCTGACAGTCATAACAAGCACCATGCTCAGCCAGACCAAATATGGATTGAAAGCGCCGTACGGATCGAGCGGATAGTTTGGAAGAATGGGAAGAACTATGAACACAAGAGCGGCGAATATAACAGCGTCCCTTACCTCTTTTTTGGTTCTCTGCTTGACGAACCTGTGCATAGGTTCCCTGAAGAACAGAACAATAGTAAGTATCACCCCTAGCGATATGGAAAGGAAGAACGGAGACTCTTCGAAAAACAGTATAACGCCTATCACATATGTCAGCAGAAATGCCAGCTCGCTGGTAAGCCCCATTGAGCCGGTCTTCTTGAAGTTTATGCAGTATCCCGCAACCATTGCAGACGCGACAGCAGCAAGCCCTATGTAGATGAATATGTTGCTGGAGAACATCGAGGATATGTAGGACGTCATCAGACCGAGAACCGAAACCAGCATGAATGTCCTCATGCCAGCCATTATGTCATTGCTCTTCTTGGCGTGCCATTCCCTTTCCACGCCTATGAGCGCGCCTATTGCGAGCGAAAGTATAATCTTCTCGAATATCAAAAGCTCCATGAAAAGAAATTGTGCTCTCTATAAAATAACCTTTTCACCGCAAACAGTTTAAAGTTCACCATTATTTTCTAATTATGGACAGGAGTGAAAATCTGATGAAATATGTTTCAAATCAGATATCGAGAGACTTGGAAAGAGGGCTCAGCCACGGACTTGGCCATATAGAAAGAGTTTACAGAGCAGGAATCGAAATAGGAACTTGTGAATGCGCGAATTTGGAGATTGTAAAGCCGGCAGCCCTCCTTCATGACATAATCAGGCCGGACGCTAACGGCGCAGAGGACGACCACGCCCAAAAATCAGCCGATTACGCGAAGAACCTGCTTTTTTGGTTCGGTTACGCCCCTGTCGAGATAGCAAAGATAGCAGGCGCAATATCGACTCACTCAAGGACAGGGGTATACAACGAGCCGAAAACGCTGGAGGCGAAGGTGTTGTACGATGCTGACAAGCAGGACGGAGTCGGCACAGACGGAATCAGCCGGACAATTGCGCTTGGCCAGAAAAGAGGATGGGATGTTTCTCAGACAGCGGAATGGTACTTGAAAAGGATAGTGGATGTGCTAAAGAACAGGCCACTTTACACAACATTGGGAAATAAAATGATGAAAGATAAACTTCCGATATCGCTTGATTTCTGTAAAACGCACCTAAGAAAAAAATATTTTGAAATATTGGAAAATGAGCTAGGAGACTTGTTGATTATTTAGCTACCATCCGCCGCCTGCTCCGCCGCCGCCTGATCCTCCTCCGCCGAACCCGCCGCCTGAGAATCCGCCACCCCTTGCGCCTGCTGCTCCTGCTAAAAATAGTAATGGCGCATGGTTTCTATGCCTTTTAACGCACTTTCTATGGCCGCACTTTTTGCACACATAGCATACAGTGTCGCCTTTCTGTGACTCGATTGTCATCAAAGAATGGCACTTTGGGCATATCCTTGACGCGAGCGGGCCTACGATTGATGCTACAACAAAGAATAGCATGAATGCTATTAGGAATATTTCATAGCTGTCCGACTCTTCGTAGTCGAACCGCTCGCTTAGCTCCTGGTCACCAAGTATTATCTCACCGATTGTGGTGACTGTCAGGTATATTCCTTCGCCGTACTGCCCGTTCTGGAAGTAGGGAACCATGTATGTCCTTCCTATTCGGCCGGCTTTTGCGTCGTTCAAGTCCCCTTCCATACCGTACCCGACCTCTATTCTCCACTCCCTGTCGTCCACAGCTACAACTATCAAGACACCGTTATCCTTGTCAGCCCGGCCTATGCCGTTTTTCTCAAAGACTTCTACAGCATACTTCTCCATATACGAAGGCTTCACAGTGCTTACCGTAAGCACAGCTATCTCCGCGGTAGTAGTGGCTTCCAGATTAGAAAGGTACTCGTTTATTTTACTTTCATAAGAATCGTCTATCACGCCAGCCAAGTCTGTAACATACGGAATCAGAGTTGGCACATCCTGCGCATAAGCAGAAGAAAAAAACAGTGAAAACGCTAACAAAAAGCTAAAAGTCAGCGCCAAAAATGTTCTCATTGCCACTACCACGCCTAGTTTGAGAATACTACTGGCGCTTGATCTGCTCCTGTAGTAGACTCAAAATACGGTCTCTGAGCGAAGCCGAAGGAGCTTGCGAACATATTCGTAGGGAACACTTTTATCGCAGTGTTATAGCTCTGCACAGCTTCGTTGTACCTCATCCTTTCGGTCGCTATCCTATTTTCAGTGCCTTCAAGCTGGTCCATAATATTGCTTATGGCTGTTATTGTATGAAGGTCTGGATAGTTTTCGTAAACGGCCAATAGCCTAGACATCGCAGAGTCCCATGCGGATCCGACTGCCATCTTCTCGTCTATGGCAGTAGCGCTGGCCCACTGCGTCCTGAGACTGACAATCTCTGTCAGCAAGCCGCTCTCGAACTCCTTATACTCTTCCACCGATTTTACAAGATTTGGTATGAGGTCGTACCTCCTCTGGTACTGGCTTTCCACCTGCGCCCACTGCGCGGACACGCTCTGGTCCAAGCCGACAAGTCCGTTGTAAGTGAAGACAATCCATATTGCCAGCACTGCCAGAACGACCGCTGCTATGAACCAGGGCTTCTTGTAGAAAGTGCTTGATTTGCTCATAACTCTTCTTTGTTTTTCTCGCTTAAAACGGTTTTCGTTCTAAATCTTTTATCTTTCAACTTACATTATTGGATTATGTTCATTGTCATCGAGGGAATAGACGGATGCGGCGGCGAGACCCAGACAAGAGAGCTGGTCAATGCTTTGAAAAGTATGGGAAAGGACGTGTTTGAGCTTTCATATCCGAACGCCGAAAGCCCGATAGGGAAGGTCATTTACAGATATCTTAAAAAGGAGTTCGACCTTCCTCCTGACGTTCAGATGGCGCTATACGAGGCGGACATGGCTCTTGACAGGGACTCTATATTGGATGCTCTGAAAAAGGGGAAAGTGATTGTGGCAAACCGGTACCTTTTCTCCACGTTCGCATACCAATGCTCGGCTAAAGGAGTTCCGCATGAAAGCGTGGCGGGCCTGGCCGAAATATTGAAGCTGCCTAAGCCGGACATTGTCATATACCTCGACATATCCCCTGACACATCGCTAAAGCGCAAGTTCGGAGAGCACAGCTATCTGGACAGACACGAAGAGGACAAGGAACTGCTTTCAAAGGTCAGGGAGTCGTACAAAAATCTTGCGAAAGAAGGAACATTCGCAAAAGAGTGGGTGATAGTGGACGGAGAGTCTGAAATACCCAAAGTTTCAGCCGAAATATTGTCGGCTGTGAGCAAAAGGTTCTAGACGCATATTTCCAATTCGCATTTCAAAGGAACATAGCACCAAGGCAGGTAGCCTTGTTCTACGCAGCAAGGGCCGCCGTTGTATCCGCAGCCAACCCTGGTTATAAAATTCTGGGTGAAATAGTAGGAAGTGTTCGAATACTGCGTATCGCCGAGGACTCCTTCGACAGCGTATATTCCTATCGCAGATTCGTCATACGCTGGCTTCAGCATGTTCTCCCTGTGCCCGGTGCTGTTCATCCACCCGTCCACCGCAGCCTGGGACAGCTCTTCCAATGTCTTGTACTTCGCGTTTGTTATCTCGCCTAAAAAGTTGACATAGTAGTTCTCCACTCCGCTCTGCATGAGCAAGTTTTCGCCGCTGAGATTCCAATAATAGACCCTTTCCCTGTTAAGCCGATCCCCCACAGTGGTATTTCCAGTTCCTGTATGGGAAAAGAAACCGTTAGTTCCCATGTCCTCGCTGTGGAGCCTGCACACAAACAAAATCTCTTCGTTCCACTTTAGCGGTTCGAGGCCTTCCCTAATTCTTTCTTCGTTCACAAGCTCGAACGTCCTATGCTCTAGCCATTTTATAGACTCTTCGTTCGCATGGCTGGCTGTCAGATTAGACATTGAAGCAGAAGCGGACGAAGGCTGTGTGGTTGTGGTGGTCGTAGCCGGAATTGTAGTGGTGGTTGGAACATCAATCGATGTGTTTGAGATGTCTCCGACCGAAACTGAATAATGAAGCGCGGCCAGCGCCGCTACTGAGAATATTACAATGAAAGCCAGGAGAATATTCATAATACTAGATTGGCGGGCTTTTGTTATTATATCATCCTGTCGGCACACGCTTCAATGGTTCAAACTTAAGAACTATGAAAGTGAAATAATATTGAATATGGCATTCATAAGATTTTTCGACTGGATGGCCGAGTTTTTCGGTCTCAGAAAAAAGATAACGCTCGGAATATACGGCGAAGTAAACGTAGGAAAGACCACGCTTGCGAACAAAATATCAAAGGATTGGACAGGAGAGGAAATGGGCAGCGTGTCGAAGATACCTCACGAGACAAGAGCAGTGCATAAGAAAGAGAAGGTCGTGGTACCGCTCGCTGGAAGGAAGAAGCTGATGATGAACCTTATTGACATGCCGGGATTGTCAACAAAAGTCGACTACAAGGATTTTGTAAAGTTCGGAATGAAAAGGAACCTGGCTAAAAAGAGGGCCAAGGAGGCCACGAAAGGAGTTATAGAAGCCATAAAGTGGCTTGACAACGTCGACACTGTTCTGGCAGTTATGGATTCGACTAGGGACCCTCTCACACAGGTGAACCTTACTTTAATGGGAAACCTGGAAGCGAAAGGGATACCCGTAATCATAGTCGCCAACAAGATAGACATGAAGAACTCGAGCATAAAGAGGATAAAGGAGGCATTCCCAGAATACACAGTGGTGCCCATATCCGCCCTTAAGGGAAAAAACATAGACAAGCTTTACGAGGCGATAGGAAATGCGCGCTAAGAAGAATAATTCGAAAAAAATCAAGAAAATAAGTTCTGACTTGAAAATAGACTTTGTCTCTTCTAACGTACTGAACAGAAAGGACGAGAGGAACAGGATAAGCTACATATTGGATGTCGTAAAGGACGGGACAATACTCATAACAGACGGAGTAATGGATCCTAACGAAGAGCTTAATCTGGTAAGGGAGACAATGAGAAGGGTGGACAGCGGATTCCCTGGAATAGAAGTCTGCAGCCTCAAAAGGGAGAGCGCAGGCTACCAAAAGATGCTGGAGAGCGTCATGGAGCGAAAGCGCGACATAGAAAAAATATTGAGCAGGTTCACAGGCAAGCAGCCTCCTAAAATGGACCTGAAATACGGAATGACGTTGATAGGACCTTCAAAGTTCATACGCGACATTAAGAAGAACCCGGACTCGTTCTCAGTGTTCGCCCAGATGCAAAGGTAATTGCATGCACAAATGCGTGAAATGCGGAAAGCTGTTCCAGGACAACGACAAGGAAATACTTAGAGGTTGCATTTCCTGTGGCGGAATATTCTTTGTGTATGTGAAAGGCCCGTCTTCCGAAACTCTTGAATCAGTAAAGTCCGAGCTGAGGAAAAAGGAGACTACGCTTGAGAAAGAGATAGAGAAGCATATAAAGAAAAGGAAGGCTGCTAAGATGGATAGAAAAGAGCCGACATCTGGAAAGAAAACAGTCGTGAACGTGGGCAACAAAAGGTACGCAGTGGAAGAAATGGATGGGGTGGAGACGCTCCGCGTTGAGAAGGAGGGAGTTTACGAGATAAACATAGACGCGCTTATGAAGGACAGCCCGATAATCATAAGAGAAAAGGGGGACGTGTACTTCATCCACCTTCCGGATGCTTTCGAAAAACTGAAAGATTAAAAAATGTTTCTTACAAAGGTTATTGAATGGGTATAGAGGCAGAACTTTCAGAATTTGCAGTAGAAATCAACTTTTTGAGGAATCAGGAGGCCGTTCTTTACGGTAGTGATATGATCAGGGCTGAAGACCTCATTGGAGACATATTAAACTGCGTAGAGTCTTATGAAAAGGGAAAATGTGAAAGAGTGCTGGGCAAAGGCTACCTAGTTTTTGTGGAAGAAGACGACGTTGTGCTAATTGGGTGTGGAAAATACAGACCGGACGAGGCTGTGAAGAAAATAGAGGAAAATCCAGAAGTGATTTACAAAAAAGATGTCCTGCAATATTTCATAAGACTGGAAGACGTAAAAAAGTACATGGAATCTACACAAGCCCGCTAGTGTCGTTCTCCACCATCTTCCTTATCTCAGGGTCCATCTCAAGAAGTGCGCAAAAAAGCTTCTCCTTGAACTCCCCGGTTATGAATCCGTCTTCCTTTAGCTGGTTCAGAAATATGAAAGTGTCCATGGAAAGGTTCTTCTTGTTGAACTGCCTTGACGCGTCGCAATCCTTCTTGTCGACTTTGTTCGACCTTCTGCAGGCCTCGGAAAGCACAGCTGCGTTAAGGTCGTATATCTTAGCAACCATAAGCTGATCGCTGTAAGGTATGTTCTGCTTTTTGGCAATCTCGCTCTTCATGTCGCCAACCATTTTCTCTACAGCCTTGTAAACACACTCTTCTCTTCCGCAAAGTTCCATAGCATAAGATTGGATGTCCTAGCCCTTTAATTTCACACAATAAAGGCAAGTCCAAAAATAGTCCACAATTGAGCCAGAATTAGTCCAAGATCCGCTGCCGGACAGTTGAGTTGAGGTTGCACATCTTATCGAGCTGCTTCTGGGTGAAAAAGTACTTTACTATCCTGGAATATACTTCTTTTATCAGATTTGGATACTCTGTCCTTAAACCCCAAATAACTCTTTTCTCGGTGTCACCATACTTTACGGATTTGACGACCCTGACTATGTTCCAAGCGAGCAGCCTTTCTAGGTGGTATATTATTACAGAGTGTCGCTTGCCGAGCCTCTTTGCTATTTCCTCAACTTGCATAGTGTGCCCCAGGTCATTGTTGTTAACAAGAAGATGTATTATAGAAGCCCTGACAGGATTTGACGTTATGTAGTTTAACTCGGGCCTTATAGAAGATATCACAATGCTCTCTGTGCCTTCATCCTCAATCATATCGCTGACGTAGTATTCTGCCATCAGTTTTTAGATAAAACCCAACGCTTAAATAACCTACTAAAAAAGTGAATGGGCCCGGCCGGATTCGAACCAGCGACCTTCGCGACGTCAACGCGACGTCATGCCTCTAGACCACGAGCCCTTTGTAAAATAAAAAAGGTTTGGTAGAATTTAAATCTGCAACTACCACCGTTTGGCCAGCTTGCCAATCCCGTAAACAGATATCACAGCAGCGGAGACGAGCACATACAAAAGCTCGAAACCGGAAACAAAGTCGCCGGTCGGAAGCGCCGAATATCCGGTGGTTTCCATGTTCTGAATTCCAGAAAAACTCAGTCCCACAAACGCAATGCTTAGAATCAGGACAGCCATTAGCAACTTTGTTTCAGTTCCTAAACTCCTCTTAGGTTTCGGCTTGACTTCGGAAAGGCGATTCCCTTTGTACAAATTATGGAGATATTGGTAGTTTTTCGCTACAATGCTCTCGGTTTCCGCAATGTCATTATACATGGCTAGAACGCCGTCCACTGATTCTTCAATGTATTTGGAACTCTCTGTTTTGATATTTGCTCTTTTATTCTTGTACTTGCTAATCTGAGTCATCATATTTTTAACATCGACTTTCATAAAGCGATACAGCCTTCCCATAAGGTCCATGGCTTCTTTCGATCCTGGCTCGATTTTATCTATCTCCTCAATATACTTGAACATGTCATTCCCAGTTTTTCCCAGGGCTTCATAGAATGGAAGCTCTTTTACTTGGATTGAATAAAGGCTTGCGCCCAACTTTATCAGAGTATTAAATAATCTGGCATCAATAGTCGCCAAGTTGTTCTTTATCTTATCGAGATTGTACTGTTGCGGCATCAATTAAGAATATGGTTTCCTTTGATTTTAACGTTTCTTAATGTCGTAAACAGCGCCCAGGCTGGGATTTGAACCCAGAAGTCCAAAGGACACACGGTTTCCAGCCGTGCGCACTACCAGGTTATGCGACCTGGGCACAATCCAAATAACAGTTTTAAGATGTTTAAACATTAGTATATTTATAAAATAAATCAGAGGTTCTGAATGTCAAGGATAATAGCAATAATTTCCGGAAAGGGCGGAGTCGGAAAGACCACTTTCTCTGCTAATATCGCAATAGCCTTGAGCATGCTTGGAAAAAAAACAGTAGTCATAGACTGTAATGTCACCACTCCGCACCTCAGCTACTATATAGGAGCGAAGGAGTTCTCCACAACGCTCAACAACGTTTTTGCGGGAGACGTAGATGTAAAGTTCGCGCCGCTGGAAAAGAACGGAGTTATGTTCATACCGGCATCAAACGACTTTTTTGACCTTAAAAAAGTGGACATGCGCGGTCTGAAAGGAATAGTGGACAGCCTTTCAGCGAAGGAGGATTTCGACTTTATAATACTGGACTCTGCGCCAGGTCTCGGTCGCGAGGCAATGGGAGTTCTTCACGCATGCCAGGAAATCATATTCATAACAAATCCGACAGTGCCGAATGTGGTGGATGTTGTAAAATGCAAGGATGTTGCCAAGCTGATAGGCCACAAGAGCTTCTGCATAGTAATGAACATGGTCAGGGGAAAGGACTATGAAATACTTCCAGAGAAGGCGGAGGAGCTCTTTGAGATACCAGTGATAGGCTCGATACCTTTCGACGAAAAAATAATGGACAGCACAGCGCAGGGCGTACCAATACTCTGGTATGACAAAAAATCCAAAAGCTACAGCAGCTTCCTTGAAATAGCGACAAACGTCATTGCAATGGGTGACAGCGACGACGACATAATTCCGATAGTGGAAAAGATGAAGAACAGCGAAAAAACAAGTATCACCCAAAAGCTGAAGGGTATGCTCTCAAAGCAATCTGACTAATTTCTTCCGAATCTTATTATTCCCATCTTCCATAGGAAAAGAACTATAACCACTATTAACAGAACCACAATTGAAATATACATATAGGTGTTGTCTGAAGATTCTTCCATAACAATAGTTGTTGTCGTTGACTGCGCTGGAAGAGTAGTCGTGGTGGTGGTTGTAGTAGTTTGCTGGACATTCTGACTAGATATTGCAAAATATGAGAATCCTGGAGTTGTGGATTCATAATATACAACGGATGCATCAGAACCTGTCACAATGGTGTCTAAAGGATTCCATTTTCCATCAGAATATCTATAGAGTGCTACATCATCTTCCCCGACACCGTTCTCTTCAAACCAAGACTTTTCAACCTTAAAGAGCACTTTCGCATCTTCTATATTGCTTTCAGCCAGACCTAGCGTGTCTATTTTCAGATACATGTAAGTTTTACCGGTCATTTCTGACGAAACTTCAGATGGTTTAGACGCGTACTTTTCCATATTTATGACCACATTGGTGGCTCTGTTTTCAACCATAATATTGAAACCATTTATGGGGTTGTCAACTAAATGCGTCGATATATGTTTAGCGAGATGAGGCGCTATAGAAGTTATTGTTATCGTAGCTTTACCTGGAACAGAGGGATTGGTTGCGACAGAAACGGGAATGTAACAGCTTCCACAGTCTTCAGAGCATGAAGAGCATGACTCGCCAGAATCGCAAACACCGTCTCCGCAGTATGTGCTAGAGCTGCTGCAATATCCACCGCTTGAACAGTATCCACCAGAACATTGTATTGCGTCGGTACACGAGCTTCCATCTTCCTTTGAGTAGACAGTAAGCCAGTATGTAATGCTATCGCTCGTGTAATTGCCATCGTCATCAAAATAAGCTGTCACATTATAAAGCCCAGATGCGCACGAAAGAACAGTTGTGTTTTCAATTGGATCATTGCCTGTGGTCGTGTAATCAGAAGTGAAATCCGCGCTTATGCTAAGCGGAAGTGAATAGGACGTTGCGTTTGACAACGCAGTAAGGTTCGCTACAGAACCTCTCAGATATGTCGAATTACCCTGTGTTCCATTCAAATAAAGGCTCATATTGACTCCGCCTCTGTTTATCACAAATATCATCTGTTCGGTAGCGCTTCCAAATCCGGATGTGGTGTTATTAGCGAACCATCTAAACCAGAAGGTTCCTGTTCCAGCTATCTGTTCTTGTGTGAAGCTGACATTCCACATCCCAGTGGAGTTGGAAAAAGATGTGTACTTGAAAGTGTCCGCCTTTGTTATATTCTCTAGCAGGCCTCCTGTGGTAAGGTTTGTCTCGAAAGTCACATTGTCTATGATGCTAGAATCTGATGTGATGTCATCCGCCCACACTATCCCAAAATTATAGGCAACGTTCGCAGTATAAGCAGATCCGCTGGTCACATTAGTAGAGTTGTCCGACCATATGGGCATGGCTATAGCAGGGTTGGAAAAGACAGCCAAAATGCCAAGAAATGCGCCCAAAATCAGGAGTTTCATAGACAAACTCATAAATAGTTTTTAATTTAGCGCCAAATAAATGTTCATCCAATAAATTTCATCAGTTTTTTCAATGGAAAGGCGTTAAGGACATCATTCTTTTTCACCCACCCACGCCTTGCAGTTGCGGAACCGAGCGTTAGATAATCCAGCTGGCTGGGGTTGTGCGCATCTGTGCCTATGGACAGCATGCATCCGCGTTCCACAGCAATTCTAACGTTTTCCGAACTCAAGTCGGACCTAACAGGTTGAGAGTTTATCTCCAGAGCAGTTCCTGTGCGCTTTGCTGCATCCAATACAGCATCCATGTCAAAATCGTATGACTTCCTAATGCCAATCTTCCTTCCGGTCGGATGACCTATTACATCCACCAGGCCGCTTTCCATGGCTCCTATGATGCGTTCTGTAATCTGATTTCTGCTTTCATTGAAACCACTGTGCACCGAAGCTATGACCAAATCCATGCCTTCTAGGACTTTTTTGTCGACGTCGAACTTTCCGTTTCGGAGTATGTCTATTTCCACTCCAACCATCACATATATTCCATCAATTTTCTCACTAACATGCTCCACTTCAGAAGCGTATTTCATCACGCGATTCGAGCCCATGGCATTAACGATTTTCATTTTTCCTGCGTGATCGGTTATGCACACATATTCCCTGCCAAGGTTTTTTGCGGCAACCACCATTTCTTCAACAGTTCCAGACCCATCGCTCCATTTTGTGTGCATGTGAAGGTCGCCTTTCACATCTCCGTATCCGATTATTTTCGGCAAACCTTTCTTCCTGGCAAGCTCAACTTCCCCAGTGTTCTCCCTCATCTCAGGCTCTATGTATTGCATTCCAAGATTTCCGTAGACTTGCTTCTCTGTTCTTCCCGCCAATCTGTCATTCCCCGAAAAAAGGCCGTATTCGTTAAGCTTCCATCCTTTCGATATTGCAACCCTCCTGAGAGCGACATTGTGCTCCTTTGAGCCCGTGAAATAAATTAGCGCGCTCCCAAAGGACTCCGGCGGAACCACCCTAAGGTCGCATTCTATTCCTTCATCCAGTCTGACTGTGCTTTTCGACGCGCCTTTTTCAACTATTTCGGCAACGTTACCCATTGACACAAATGTTTCCATTACGCTTTTGGGATTGTCCGTGACTACCAGAACGTCTATATCGCCTACAGTTTCCTTCATCCTTCGAAGGGATCCGGCGACAACAGCACGCTTAACGCATCTCATTTTTTTCATATCAGCCTCTATCTTCTCAGCAACAGGAAGAATGATGCCGAGAAGCCTCCTGCCCCCTCCGGACATGGCGAACTCGACTGAGCCAAGTATCCTCTTTTCGGTCTTCTCTCCCATTCCAGGCAACTTTCTTATTCTGCCCGCTTTAGCGGCCTTCTCCAGGTCTTCAAGCTTCCTCACTCCAAGCTCTTTGTAGAAGATTTTCGCTTTCTTCGGGCCGATTCCCTCAACCGAAAGCAGCGAGTCTATGTCAACAGGAAAGTCCTTCTTCAAACTCTCATAATATTCAAGCCGTCCAGTGTCTACTATCTCCTTTATCTTTTCGGCTATGCCCCTTCCAACCCCGGGTATGCCTTCAAGACCGCCGGCGCGCGAAATGTCTTCAACAGGCTCTGCCAATGCTTCAATCTCTCGAGCAGCCTTGCGATAAGCCTGCGGTTTGAAGTCTTCGCCTTTCATTTCGAGCAAGTCCGCTATTTCGTAAAGTATTTTTGAAACTAGCGCGTTCTTCATCTGACCATCAATCTATTTTTAGTAACAGCTGCACAAATTGTTATTGACTGCAATGAAAATTCGATAAAGTTTATCAAAGCTGATTCTAAAGACCGTTTTACAGCGCCTTTAATTGGTAACAAAATACAGATTAAATTATGGCAAACAGACCTTTGGGCGTAACAATAATATGCCTTATAGGGTGGATTGGAGCTTTGCTATCAGTCGCGGGAGGAGCTTCTCTTCTCGGACTGGGTGGTATGATAAGCACAATTGGAATGGACTTGGCAGGATTCTCCTGGGTTATTGGCGCCATAACAATAGTCATAGGACTGGCGACAATACTAGTCCTCTACTGGTTGTGGCAGATGAAAAAGCAGGGATGGAAGTGGGTTATGGTCATAGAGGCAATATCCCTCATAATAGCCCTAGTCCAGCTCAACGTCTTAGGAGCAATATTCCCAGCAATCGTGCTAATCTACCTGTGGATGAACAAAAAGCTCTTTAGATAGATTCTTTATTTTTTAATTTCTTTTACAAGAAATAACTGATTTTATGGCACTAGACATTTTACGATTAATCAGGGGGTTCAGCAGGGACAAAAGAAAAGTACTCGCATTGATAGTCGCTTTCATATCCGTTTTGTCTTTGGCAGCAGGACTTGTCGGACAGATGTTTATTGCAGCGATAATAATCGCCGAGATTGCTCTATCTTTCTTCCTAGGAAGGATGGAGATCAGGCAGTTCGGCATAGAGCTTGTTACCCTAGCCACTGTGCTTTCAGGCGCTCTTTACGGGCCAATGGCGGGCGCGCTGGTCGGCGGAGTGCTGCTGTCCATGAGATTCGTGCTCACAAAGGGACTCGGTGGGTATGTGCTTTACTGCGTGCCTATGATGGCAGTGATAGGCGCGGTTAGCGGATATTCAGTCGCATTTTTCGGCGGGATAGCGGTTGCAGGAATAGTCCTTTCAGGGATATATAATCTTGTAACAGCTTCGCTCGGCACAGCTGTAATGAACGACTTTATCCAGGAGGCCGTTTGGAGCGGAACCGACTTTGCGATTAATGTCTTTCTTTTCTGGTATGTGGCGCCTGCTATATTCGCGCTAGCATAGGCTTTAATACAGGACGCTACAAATAACTAAAATCGGTGGCTTGTTTGTCTACAATCGGGAGCTGGGTTAGGTTCGCAGTCGGCATTGTTCTTGCGTCAGAAGTGATACGGCAGTTTGTGTCAGGAAGCTGCGACTTTACTATAGCAGGCATAATCTCCGTTATTTACATCGCGCTAGGTGTGGCTTTCTTCGCTATACGTTTCTAGAACTAGTCCTCGGTCACGCGCGGAGCCAGTATGTAGGATATCTTTACCTTGTCCCCTGATCTGAACTCCAATCTCAGTGGATAGTCTGTGCCATGCTCGATTGTCATGTTTTCGGAGAGCTTCGCCGCCTTCACCATCTTCTTCAGATAGTCAAGGGCGTATCTAGATCTGGAAGAAGACGAAGAGTATATTCCTGTGAGAGAGCTGTCACCCTTGTTGAGCTCGAGCTCGGCCTTGCTCACATCGCCTTCGGCTATCATACCAAATTTTGTAGGGCTGGACTCTAGTATTATAGAGTCGCATATCAGCTCAGCGTCGTTTACTCCGTTCTGAAAAACGTCGGATTTCATCTCAACTTTGGAGCTGAACTCTAGCTTGTCGACAGGCGGTATCTCCTCTGCTCTCAAATCCAAGAGCGGCACAACGAACTTTCTCTTGCTTGTCCCGTCTATAACCACTTCCAGCTTTGAGTCCTTGAGCTCAAATGTAACTTTCTCGCTGTTGCCCGCCCTCTTTATGACAGATAGAAAGTTGGGTATGTTCAAACCTATCAGTTCTTCCTTGTCAGACTCGTAAGAGTCGAAAGCGGAGGAGGATATGAAAAAGTCCACAACAGACACCATCGCCCTGTCCGAAGCTATGAATGATATGCCGTCTTTTCCAGCCCTGAATATGCCTTCGTCTATTATTTCAGCTATCGAAGACATCGGATCCCTCAGAAGGGCTACATCAGATATTGTTGCTTTGAACATTCACACACCAGCCTTGGAATATAATTCATCAACCGTCTTTAATAAATTTAAGTCTGCTCCTGGAAGATGCTGCAAAAAGTCCAACGACAGCCTGTCTCCGAAAAGAGTGCAGAAGACGCTAACTAAATCGCCCTGTTTAACACCAGCAACGCCCTCGGTGAAAACCTCTATCTTGCCGCTCTCGTCGTCCATAATTAACGAACCTTCTACAGAATCCGCAACCCTTCCGGTAATGCAAACTTTGCGGTCGGATTTGGAGATTTTAGAAACCTGCCTCGGCACGTACCTTTCTGGTATCATAAAAGAATTACTTATTCCCAAAGATTAATTAGTGTTGCAATCACTCAAGGTGGTCCTTTAATTCGGACAGCGACCTTACAGCCAGGTCCGGCTCCTCTTTTTTCAGCATATCGCTGTGGTACCCTCGAAGGACCGCAATCGAACGCAAGCCTGCCTGCTTTGCAGCGCGTATGTCCCATACCATGTCACCGACATACGCTATCTCAGACTTGTCGATTCCGGACGCGTCCGCTATCTGTTTCAGACGTTCGGCCTTGTCGGTCACTCCGCCGTCCAAAGAATTCATGAAACGGCTGAACCCATAATTGTCAGCCTCCTCCTGCAGCAGGACCTGAGGATGCGCGCTGACAACCGACATCTCTTTTCCTTTGGATTTCAAAAAGGAAAGCAGCTCCTCCGAGTCCGGAAAAGGCCTAGAACCGGACTGGCTTTCCATGTAAAATTTCGTGAAAATCTCAGTTATTTTTTTGGAGTCGGCGTCTACACCATGCTCCCTGAAAAACTCGTATGCGCTCGGTCTTGTCTTTTTCTTCCAGTCTTCCATTCCCTCGATGCATCCTACGCCGAAATGCTCCCTCGTTTTCATGGCTGCCCTGTGGCAGTTCTCCGCGTCGTCGCTGAGCGTACCGCTCCAGTCGAATATGACCTTGCTGATTCGCATTTAAGAAATACCAGCCTGGAAGAATTTAAAGTCACTCGTAGCTTCTCCAGCTGTAGCTGCACTTTGTGCAGCGGTAGAACAGCGTTGGCGGCTCGTCTGCAGACCTTGTCTGCTGCATCCACCAATACGCCTCGGTGTGCTCGCATTTGGGGCACATCACCCTGGTCTTCGGGAGGTCTATTGCCTCGTCCCCCTTTTTCATAACAACTATGTCCTTTTTCTGATCAGGCATCGCCTGAGATATCACAATCTTCTCCTTCTTCATGGCTTTCTCTTTGCCACATTTAGGGCATACTAGAAAAGACTTTGTCCTTTTCCTCTTAACCACTGTCAGGCTGCCGCACTTTTCACAAAACTCCATTTTAAGCCACCTGTTAAAACCAGCCAACGCCGGATTTTCGACTTCAATTCTATTGAAACCTCCAGCTTATAAGTTTAATGGAAATCAGAAACCGAAAACGCTTGTGAAAAGAACTTTCACATACCCCAATTTCGGCACAACGAACATGACTTTTCCATATATCTGGCTCTCTTTCACGCTCAACTCGTAGGGCCACTGCTCCATGTTGTTGTCGCCTTTGGTCTGGTAGGTGCCGTCGGAATTTATCTTGATTATCCTGTGTATTATAGGAAAGCTCTGGCCAGGCACTTGGTAAACTATTACATCGCCTATCTGGTATTCTTCAGAACCATGAACTATAGGCATGTCACCTACGAAAAATCCTGTCGGGACCGACCAAGAGTTGACTTCATCGCTGCTGTACCCGAACCTGCTTTCAAGCCATCCGTAGTGCGTTCGGGCGGCGTTGTCGTGCTGCATGGATTCGCTAACGACCGCAACCACGGGCATGTCTGTGGAAAGCCCGAATGCAAGAGCCTGCTTAGCCAGAAGCGCGAGCCCTATGCCTATGAAAACATAAACAATAGTTCCCACCCATCCTTCAGTCATCCTTTTCCAGTTTTTATTCGGCTTGGTGGTTGTTCCAACTTCTTCAGGCTCGGTAGACGACATATTAATTCACCATCATCCTTATCAATAAGAATCCTTGTCGGAAGCAAGGCTATATACCTTTCGATTTTCGGAGGCGGTTGCCTAAAATACAGGTATGAAAGCCCAGCCTGCTTGGTAGCAGTAACATTTAAGTTTAACTTTAGTTTATCTTATAGAAGCTGAATATAGCAAGAGGTGTACAATATGGCAAAGAAAGTTTTCACAGAAGTTTCGAACAGGCTTTTTAACAATGTATTTGTATGCAAGACATGCAAAGCGAAAAGACGATCTGATTCTAAGCATGTCCGCCTTGGAAAGGTAAAGTGCAGAAAGTGCGGAAGCCACGCACTGAGAATGAAGAAGAAGCCTGGTGCGAAAGCTGCTGGTAAGTAGGCGGTTCGATGACAATAGAGTTCATAACAAACCGCGAGTTGGAAAACAAGGCCGGCGAGACAAAGGGAAAAGTCAAAATAATGAAAGTTCTGGAGGAAGCTGATGCACTTCTTGTTTACACATGCCCGGAATGCGGGCACTCTGAACAAAAAAAGAAAGCTTGGGAAGAGCCGTTTCTGACAGGAAATGGCGCGAGCAAGAAGCTGAATTTCTCATGTGACAAGTGTGGACATAAGATGAGCATACTGAAGCTAAGGAAAGAGATAGCTAAGGAAAAGAAAAGGGGCAAATGAAAACTGTCGCTCTTTGGCCTAAAAAAAAGAAACCGTCTTAGTGAATTTTTAAATATCCCGCAAATAAGATGTTATTAAGTGCTGAGGTGGCGGAATCTGGCAACGCGTCCGCCTGCAGAGCGGAAGATCGTGGGTTCAAATCCCACCCTCAGCTTTTTGGAGATTATATGAAAGTTCCCATACGGTTGTTCAACACCATGGGCAGGAAAAAGCAGGCGTTCAAGCCGCTGAAAGGTTCTACTGTCAGGATGTACAGCTGCGGACCGACTGTTTATGACTATGCCCACATCGGGCACTTTCGCGCTTACGTTTTCGTGGATGTTCTCAGAAGGGTTCTAGAATTCAACAACTTCAAGGTCGACCATGTGATGAACATAACAGACGTGGGCCACCTCACGTCGGACGCTGACGCAGGAGACGACAAAATGGAAAAGGCAGCGAAGGAGAAGAAGATGAGCGCCTGGGAGATAGCAGAATACTACACAAAGGACTTTTTTGACGCGATGAAAAAGCTGAA
>CAYRDB010000006.1:0-36573 GCA_964423085.1 uncultured archaeon | reverse complement strand
CTGTGTCGAAACCTATTTTTACCAGGAACCAATAGAATATTATGGCATTCTTCCCAAAAAGGACGGACCTCGCAGACGACCAGTCCGACATAATGAAGGAGATGAGCAAAAGGCTGGCTGACATGAACGAGAGGCTGGAGAGCATGGAAAAGGTGCTCGCAGAAAGGCTGCCTCCGGACATACTGACCGAGCGCCAGTTCAGGGAGGAAGTGAAAAGCAGCGACGACATAATCAACGACATAATTTCAAGGGTCGAGCAGATAACCAGGACCACATCCATAAAGGACGTGATAGAGAACAGGCTTGAGCAGAAGACAAGCGCGGTGGAAGCCAGAAGGATAGAGGCTATAACCGGTCTGCTCCAGCAAAGTGGAAAACTAAGCAGCGTAGAGCTAGCCAACCACATCGGACTGTCAAGGACCAGATGCAACGAGTACCTGAAGCAGATGGAGTGCATGGGCATAGTAGAGCCTGTGCTGGTCGGCAGGGAAAAGTTTTATAGGTTGAGCTGACATTAGACTTTATGGACAATCACGACCACGGGATGGACGAGTTCCAGGAAAAGCTTGAGATGTACCGATCCCTCGAAGAGCGGCTCGGCGCGGTTATGCAGAAGCAGAACGTCTTCTCCTCAAAGATAGTTGAAATACAGGGGACCATAGATAGCATGGAAAGCCTTTCAGCAAGCGATGTCCTTTTCCCGCTAGGCTCCGCTGTCTATGTCAAAGGCTCGCCCGAAAAGGAGGGAAAGGTTGTTGTAGAGGTTGGCGCGGGAGTCGCGCTGGAAAAAAGCGCGGACCAGGCGAAAGCCATACTCGAAAAAAGGAAAGCGGACATACAGAAGGCTGTCGACACCCTTGCCAACGAGACTAGGAACATATCTTCGATGATGCAGAGCATTGAAGTGGAAGCGCAGAATATGCTGAAAGAAAGGGAGGGCAAGTTCAAGGCCGCGTCATCATAGGTGTTGAAATTGTTCGGAATTCTAAAGAACAAGCTTTCGAAAGCAATCGAGTCAATATCCAAGAAGTTGAAGGAGCCCGACAAAGAAAAGGTCGAGCCGTCAGCCCATCCAGCAGAGCCTGTTGTGGAGCAGCATAAAACTGAGGATGCTGTTGAACAGGAGACTTCAAATGCTGCGGAGCCTGAACTCCAAGTTCAGGAAGAGCCGGTTGCGGAAATTGAAACGCAGGTCGAACCTGAAATTGAGCAAGAGCTGAAGCCCGAACCGCAAATAGATGAACGTGTGAAAGTGGCCGAGCCTGTTGCAAAAGAGGCGCCGGCTGTAAAAGTTGTGGAGCCAGAAACCAAGGCGAAAGTGAAGAATCCAGAAAAGCCGAAATCTTTTTTCAAGCGCGCGTTCGAGAAGGTCACAAAGAAAATTGTGGAAAAGAGGCTGGAGGAAAAGGACCTGCTGCCCATACTGGACGAGCTAGAGGTCGACCTGGTCGAGTCTGACGTTGCAGTCGGAGTCGCTCAGAAGATAAAGGCGGACCTAATCAAGGAGCTTGCCGGTAAGGACATAAAAAGGGGAAAGGAAAGCGAGGTTGTAATAGAGGCGTTCAAGAACAGCATACGCGGTATACTGTCTGTGCCGGAGATAGACTTGAAAGATATGGCTGCGAAGAAAAAACCGATTGTGGTTCTTTTCATAGGATTCAACGGAGCAGGCAAGACTACAAGCATAGCGAAGCTGGCGAACTGGCTGAAGAAAGAGGGCATGACATCCGTGCTGGCTGCAGCCGACACTTTCCGAGCAGCGTCAATAGAGCAGCTGGAAGAGCATGCTGGAAAAATAGGGGTCAAGCTAGTGAAGCACGACTACGGCGCAGACCCGGCTGCTGTGATATACGACGCTATAGAGCATGCAAAGGCGAAGGGATTGAACTTTGTTCTTGCGGACTCGGCGGGACGCGTGCACACGAACGAGAACCTGATGAAGGAGCTGCAGAAAATAGTGCGCGTAGGCAAGCCCGACCTGAAGATACTTGTGGTGGACTCGCTTACAGGAAACGACGCTTTGATGCAGGCAGAGGCTTTCGGAGAAATCGGCGTGGACGGCGTAATATTCACAAAGGTTGATGTCAACGAAAAAGGCGGAGCCATACTGTCAGTCACTCATATGCTGAAGAAGCCCATTCTCTTTCTAGGCGTCGGCCAGGAGTACGGCGAGTTTGTAAAGTTCAGCCCCGACAAGTTCGTCGGCAACCTGTTCGGCTCCTCCTAAACTATTTTAGCATAGTGGTAGATGATTATATTATGTTAGACGACTTGGGTAAGGGACTAAGCGGATTGATAAAGAAGCTCGTCAAAGGCAGCGGAGTCGACAAGGAAGCTGTCGAGCAGCTGCTGAAGGAAATGAAGCTTGTGCTTATGCAGGCCGATGTCGATGTGGCATTGGCAGACAGCCTGATATCCAGCATACGCAAAAAGTCGCTTGACGATAAAGTCCCTGCTGGAATGACTTTGCGCGAGCACGTGCTGAAGACAATATACGACGAGCTTGTAAAGTTCTTGGGAGAAAAGCCTGCCGACGTTTCTGAAAATAAGCGGATAATGTTCGTCGGTCTTTTCGGAAGCGGTAAAACAACTAGCATAGCGAAGCTGGCCAGATATTACAAAAAGAAGGGAAAGAGGCCGGCAATGGTTGCGCTCGACTACCACAGGCCCGCTGCGCCTCAGCAGCTGAAGCAACTTGGCGATCAGCTAAAAGTTCCTGTGCACATAGACGCGGACAAGGACCCATTCAAGGGGGCCAAAGAAGGACTGGAGCAGTTTGCAAAGAGCGATGTTATAATTTTCGACACTGCGGGAAGGAACGCGCTAGACAGCGAGCTGGCGGACGAGCTGAAGAAACTGGGAGAAATAATAAAGCCGGACGAGGTTCTGCTTGCGATACCTGCTGACATAGGAAAGATTGCCAGAAAGCAGAGCGAGGAGTTCAACAAGCTGGTTGGCATAACTGGTGTGGTTGTCACAAAGATGGATGGAACTGCAAAAGCGGGTGGCGCGCTCGCTGCGACATCTGTGACAGGAGCGAAAGTAAAGTTTGTGGGAAGCGGCGAGAAGCTCGAGGACTTTGAGCTGTACGATCCTGAGAGGTTCGTATCAAGGATGTTGGGTCTGGGAGACTTGCAGACGCTGCTCGAAAAGGCGAAAGACGCGAACGTGAACGAGGGGACTGTAGAGAAGATTGTGGAGGGAAAGTTCACGTTGTCTGACTTTTACGAACAGATAGACGCAATGCAGAGCATGGGATCGATGGACAAGATACTGTCGATGATACCCGGTGCCGGGATGCGCGTGCCAAAAGAAGCGCTTCAGCAACAGGAAAAGAAGATGAAGGCTTACAAGCACATCATAAGCAGCATGACAAAAGAGGAAAAGGACAACCCAGACATAATAGACAGCTCAAGGATAAAGAGGATATCAAAGGGGAGCGGCAGACCGGAATCGGAGATACGAGACCTGCTTGCGCAGTACAAGAACATGAAGAAACTCATGAAAACGCTGGGCGGACAGGCGGGATTAAAGAGAGGAGCTTTGAAAAAACTGGGTCAGTTCGGACTCAGATTCTAGATTTTTCCTTGGCTTTTGCGTCAAGGAACGCCTGATGAGCTTCTTCTTCGGTTTCAGCTTTCACATCGCCGAACACGTGAGGATGGCGCCTTACCATTTTTTCGTTAACAGTATCCAGCACATCATTCACCCCAAAGCGATTCTCTTTTTCAGCGATTTTAGACATAAACAACAAACCCCACATTACGTCCCCTATCTCCTCTTTAAGATTCTCATAATCGCCATTCTCAATAGCTTCCGCAACCTCCTTGCATTCTTTTTCAAGACATTCCATGATGCTATCTATTGTTTGTTTCCTGTCCCAGGGGCATCCTTTATCGCCAAGAAGTGTTGAAAGAATTTCAAGTGAGCGATCAAACTCTGCTGACATAAAACCACTAATAGCGGAGCTAGGATTTGAACCTAGGACCTTCGGGTTATGAGCCCGACGAGCACTCCAGGCTGCTCCACTCCGCTTCACGCTTTGTATTAATATGACATGATGACTTAAATATCCGCGACATTGATTAACGCCAGTCTTCCTGCCTTTATTATCAAGAAAAAACAAAGATTAGTTATCAAAATGCGCCGGCTGGAGCTATGTGTTGCGAGAATGATTAAAAATGAGAAAAGATGTTGCTGAAAACCTGATTAAAATCGTTAGATGCTTAAAGGAAGCAGAAGGAGGCTGGCTTTGGATTAGGGAGATATCTAGACGCTGTAATTTGCACCATAAGACAGTTTCAAGGCTGATAGAAAATCATTTATCCATATTTGTGGAAACGCAGGCTATGGAACCGTTCAATGTACACATGATTAGAATAAAGCCAGGCACAGATGTGAATGGCATATTCAAGTTTCTTACCATGAAAGAGAAGCTTGAAAATGGAAAGAACCATACGATTGAAGCGCTTTAAAGCGCTAAAAATCGCCGATTTGAAGCGCTTTTTATGAACTTTATACGTTTAATAAAGAGTATTATTGATTGGCCTGGTATATTACTCGTCCCTTGCCACCTACGGATTGTCGAGTTATTTCGTTAGTGCGTTTCATAGTATTGGACAAAAGACCGCGAAGTGAGGACCTGCTTATACCAAGCTTTTCGGAAAGATCGTCATAACTGATTTCATTGCTAGACTTTACAACATCAACAAGCTCCTTCATTTTGGCGGTCAATGGTAAGTTGGAGCGTATTTCTTCTATCTGGCTAACCAAATCAGTCCTTATGGGTTCTGGAGCAGAACTCGCAGTGGAAGACATTCTATTTAGGGCATGTTCTATGAATTCAAACCGTTTTGTCATGTTATAGTCATGTTTTTCCAAGCCTGATTTGATATGCTCAAGCAACTGCATCATTTGAGGACTGTTATCTTCGAAATTGGATGAAAACCATTCTTTTGACGCCATTTGAGACTCGATTCTGGACAGGGACGACTCGATTTCTCGAATAGACTTGCCTGTATATCCAGCAGCAACGCCAAGTTGCAATGATTCTTTTTCAAGTTCGATTGGATGGGAAAGTCTGGTGGTTGATTGAAAATCATGATTTTCATATATTTCTGAATGTTTTTCATCATTAATGGAGGGATTTGAAGCGCTTTGAAGCGCTGTTGAAGCGCTTTCGAGCGCTTTAAATCGTTCGTTCGAGCGCTTTGAAGCGCTGTTGAAGCGCTTTAAATCGCTTTGAAGCGCTGTTGAAGCGCTTTCGAGCGCTGGATCTTTTGAAAAAATGCTCTTTATTCTATCTTTCAGTCCCATAATATCTAACTAATGTTAGTTTTCCTAGTATAAATTACTATCACTTTGTTTCTAACAACTTGAGAACTCACTTTTAACATATTATTCATATTCTCACTTTTGTTATTTCATCATATCCACGTTCTAACTCTCACTATGATGCTAACACACTAATCTGGGTAATATTTAGCAACTTTCAGTTACAACTCTCACTCCTGAAAAAAGCGCACGGATCTCACTTTAATATAGAGTAATATATATTTCAAATATAATTCTTATATTAAATATGTTTTATATAACATATTTATTCAATTTACCTTTTATTGATATATTTAAGATAACATATATTATATTAATTACCTTATAAAAAATATTACCTATTTAAGGCATGTTTTTTTATATTTTTACTGGTATAAAAACTAAATATGTGTATAAAATAAGGCTTATTTTAGCTTTTTAGAGGTAAAGAACGTCTTTTATTTATTTAATAGACAATTATAATTAAAATATATTCTATAGTATACATTATTTGAAGATTATCGGTAATATAAATAATCTAATTATCTGCGCAGTACTCTAGGGTGTGTGGCGCACTTTATCTATAAAACGTTAAAAATCTAAGGTTTAGACCATTTCTATCTCTTTTTTAGCCAGTTCTATCAATGTTTTTTCAATATAGTGATAGAAAAGACCTGGAGTTAGCTCGTAGGTTGTGCGGAATTTCTTCTTTCCATCCTCAGTCTGCTCAACTTTCCTATGGGATTGGACCAAGTCCCACTTCCTTAAGGCTGCCAAAGGCTTGTAAAACAGACTAGGATCGTCCATTCTTGAAATTCCTAGCTTCTTTTCAAGTTCTTCCGCGTCGATTTTACCTTGGTTTTCCTTCAAAACCTTGATTATTTCAATGATTCTTAGCTTCAGTTTGGCTGTTTTAGGGTGGTTTCCCACCAAAAGGTATGGTATTATCTTCATATTTGCTCAGTCCCTCCGCATATGTGGCGCAGTTTTCAGAGAAAACTACGACTTTATAGAATTATTATTATTTTCAACCAATAAATACCTGCTTTCTATATATGGAAAATCGACCTCGCGATATGGGAAACAAGGGGTAATTTATACTTTTTATACATAAGAGAGAGAACGATTGATCTTGATTATAGGCCAGAGACTAATCTGGAAACGTAAACTATGGATTTATAGAGAAATAGCGTATTGATGTGTTCAGTATGATATAAAATGTTAACCAGTAATGTAGGTAAAATATACACATAATTATCGAGATTATCAAAACTAACAGCACAATATTATGAAAAATATTAATATGTTCTACAAAATATATTTAAAAAAGCATGAATCTTTGAATTTCTAAAATGCGCCAAATTATATACTAGAGTATATAGATTTTCTCCTCTCCTCATACCTTCTCTTCAGTTCAGTATAGAACCATTCAGTTCTCTTACCTTCGCCCACAAACCTGGTAGATTCTTCTAATTCCATTAAATTGTACCCGTACTTTGGGTCTACCATAATGAAAATGCTATGTTCGCCCGGCACTCCCACTTCTTTCAGCTTCTCCTCAAACGAAGTGTCGTAGCGGAATATCTGTATTGACGCAGGACTTAGCCTGTATATCTGGCGTCTGTTATTGTTTACTACGAATATGCTGGAGCGTTCGACTCGGCCCTCTTCGACAAGGCTTTCTAGCGCAGGCTTTATCACCTGCTTTTCGGCGTTGTAAACCCCGACGCCAAACTCGTGTAAAAGTCCGGGCTCCAAATGCGAAAAGAAAAAATACAGATCAGGCTCGTCAAGGCGAGAAAGAAAGTAGCTTCTGAACGTCCTCATTATGTTCTCTTTCACTGCAGGCTTGTCTTTCTCTGTCAACACAGACCTGCTGTCATTTTTCACAGATATGTTTCCAGGAACTTTTGGAATGTTTCTAAACTCTGGTTCCATACTAAACCGATGGACAGCAAGGATTAAGTCTGTTATAATATCGGATCTAGAAAGACAGCCGTTCGTCCTTCCTTTTCTGCTTAATCAGCTTGAATATCAATTCCTGAGTTTCTTCCGGGTTGGATATAGCCAACAGCACCCCTTCTGACCCCATCTGATGCGGACCGCTCATCTGACCGGCTAAAGATTGAATATGCAAACTCGCAATCCCGAATATCTTTTCGATAAACGTTCTGGATATTATCGCATCAGAAACCCTCTCAAAAGGTATTGAAGTTATCTTATACCCAATCAAGCCCCGCTTGTACACAATCCTCTTATTGGTTATCCAGTAGTATTGCTTCCCGTACCTGAGAGCTGAAAAAACATACCCTATCGCCACGCCTATGGCTACTGCTCCTGCTATAATCAGGGCGGCGCTGCTTAGTGCCTCAACAAGCCCAATCACATTTGATATTAAAAACAGAAACACAAAGAACGGAAAGATGGGGACTAGCCCCGCTCCTGTGAAGAAAAAGTACCATTTGAGATTTGGCTGTGGCTTTATTTCCTGAACTACTTTTTCACCTTCTTGCAGGTTGAAGAACTTCATAATATTACTATATGGTTCAATGATTAAAAACTCTTCAACTATCGAAAATTCGAGAGGATGCTATCTTATTACACAATCGGTATATTGGCTTTCAAAACGATGCGGTCCCCGTCAGATGTTCCAAAATCGCTCATCAAAGAAGATTTTGCCAAGACCACATCTTTTATCTGCAAGCCTGCGATCTTATCAACCTCCAAAATGATTGCAGATTCTGACAATCTCTTTACATTGGTAGCCAACCATTTGTATCTGTATTTCTCTTTTTTGCTGTCAGGAAGATTTACACTCAGCCTAATGTTGATGCCAAAATATTTAGAGGTGTAATTCAACGGTGAAATCTTTGAAAACAAAGTCGGATGGATGATAAGGGATGACCCGTCAGCCAATTCTGATGAATATATCTTCCTGACGTACGCGTATCTTCCAATTATCTCGCCCATATCCAATGGTTTCATGGAAACTACTTACTCAAAATCTGTGAAAAAAGAGATTTAAGACCAACAAGTCAGAACTATCTCTTTTCAAGATATGAGTTGGCTTTTTGTACAATTCTGATATCTTGTTTGCTACGTAAGGATTTTTATGCCTAAACCAAGACTGCCTAAATCCTCAAAAAGTAAGCTTGTGGTTGTTACCAAAGCGACTTTAGCCAACAAATTATAGCATCCGTAATCAACAAAACCAAACATCAATAATCTTTGCATGACTAAAGATTGGCATATACTTTTATCAAGGTCCATGCTCCACTATTAAAAAATAATGTCTAAATGCGCTTTTAGAACAGCAGAAAACATCACTTGAGCTTGTTCAGCCTCATGAATATGCCTTCGAAAGCGTGGCTGAGATCCTCGCCTGTGCTGGAAAGCTTGACAATCTTTATCCTTCCCTTCTTTTCGAAATCAACAAGGCCTATTTTCTTGAACTGTTCAAGCAATTTGACAGTATGAGAGTAAGTGCAGTCTATTTCCTTTGAAAGTATGGTCGCGTATTTGGGCCCGTCCTTCAAACTTACCAAAAGCTTGACCGGTTTCACGTGAAGGAACATGCTCGCAACCGGCGGAGTCTTCATCGAGACCATATCAATCTAATAAATTATAGTAAGTCCGCCTATTTATATAGAATTAACAATATCCATTGCCAAACATATCTTCAAGAATATATGTTTCCGACCCCCTTGCGGCAAACTTATAATAAACCCAGAGGCTATGATTAAATTGTTATGTTGTACTTGCGTCCTCCAGTGGCTGCAGGAAGGTTCTACGACTTGGACATGGTGCTGCTGAACAGGCAGATTGAGATTGCTTTCCAGCGGGCTGGTAAAAACAGGAAAAAAATAGGCAAAGTCAGGGCTGCTATAGTGCCTCACGCGGGATACGAATACTCTGGGCATGTTGCAGCGTCTGTATATTCTCTGCTCGATAGGAAGAAACCTACAAATTTCATAATCATAGGCACTAATCACTACATGGTTGGGTCGAAATATGCCATAATGAAACAGGGTCTCTGGAAGACACCTTTGGGAGGTGTCGCTGTAGATCAGAACATGGTTGAAAGTATAATGAAAAAGTGCGAACTGCTTGAAAACGACGTGCTTCCGCATCAGAACGAGCATTCAATAGAGGTCCAGATTCCAATGCTTCAATACGTCTGCGGCAGCGAATTCAAGTTCGTGCCAATAAGCATAGGCCTGGACTCGTACAACCAGTCCAATCTCGATGATTTAAAATTAATAGGCAAGTCTCTGGCGTCCTGCGTAAAAAGCAGTAAGGAGAACTGGATGATTTTAGCCAGTTCGGATTTTTCTCATTACATCTCACAAAAAGACGCCGAGGCTGTTGATAAATACCTACTCAGCCCGATAACAAGGCTAAACGAAAGTTCTCTTTTTGAAAGGGCTGAAGAGACCAATACAAGCGCGTGTGGCATAGGCGCAATCACAGCTTCAATTACAGCAGCCAAGGCTCTTGGCGCTAAAACCGGCAAAATTGTAAAATACTCCACTTCAGGAGAAATCACAGGAGACAAGAGCTCTGTTGTGGGGTATGCTGGAGTGGTACTGCAGGATTAATATCTTGCGATGTTATTTTCTATTTATGCCAGCTAAAAATAGCGACATTAAAAAAATAGCTACCGCGTGCGCTGTAAAGAACGCGTTCGACCACAGCGGTGTAGCAAGCACCAAAGCGGTGCTTGGCAAGGTTCTGTCTGAAATGCCTGACATGAAATCGGATATACAAGAATTGATGAAAGTCCTGAATTCTGTCGTGCCTGAAGTTAACTCTTGGAGTACGGAGAAGCTGAAAACAGAATATGAAAAGCTTCAAGTCGTTCCTAAAAAAATAGACAAGACTCCAAAGCTCCCTCCTTTGAAGAATGCTGAAATGTCAAAGGTCGTAATGAGAATGGCGCCATATCCATCTGGGCCACTTCACATAGGAAATGCAAGGATGGTCATACTAAACGACGAATATGTGAAAAGGTATGCCGGAAAGCTCATTCTTGTATACGACGACACAATCGGAAGCAAGGAAAAGGGGCTTATCGAAGATGGATACAGGCTTGTGAAAGAAGGGTTGGAGTGGCTAGGAGTAAAGGTCCATAAAGAAGTCTACAAGTCGGATAGAATGGAACTGTTCTACGATTATGCGGAGAAATTCATCAGGAACGGGCTCGCATACGTGTGCATGTGCTCTGCTGATGAGCTCAGGTCTCATAGGGAGAATAAAGAGGATTGTGTACACAGGTCCCACTCTGTGGACGAAAACATCAAACTATGGAAGAAAATGCTGAAGGGGGAGTATGAGGAAGGCGAAATTATAGTTAGGTTGAAATCAGACATGTCCCATCCAAATCCGGCTTTCAGGGACCGCGTACTTTTGAGAATATCAAAGCGCAATCATCCAAGAGTCGGAAACAAATACTGCGTATGGCCCATGCTTGAGCTTTCTTGGGCGATAGACGACCATGAGCTGGGCATGACCCACATACTGCGCGGCAAGGACCTTATGATTGAAGATATGATGGAAAAGTTCATATGGGAAAAGCTGGGTTGGAATCTTCCGGAATTCATACACTACGGCATACTCCAAATAAAGGAAGCCAAGCTCAGCAAGTCCAAATCGAGAGAAGCTATAGAGTCTGGAATTCTGACGGGATGGGACGATCCGAGAACGTGGTCTTTGCAGTCGTTGAGAAGGCGTGGCATAACTCCCGAAGCTGTAAGGAGCTTCATAATCAGAATGGGTGTGAGCCTTGCGGACGTCGACGTTCCTGCCGAAATACTTTATGCTGAGAATAGGAAAATCATTGACAGCAAGGCCAACAGATACTTCGCGATTTTCGATCCTGTGAAAATATCTGTGAACACACAGAGCAGAGATGTAGAAATTCCTTTGCATCCAGACGAGCCTAACAGAGGTAAAAGAGAGATGTTTTTGGACTCCGAAGAATTATTCGTTGAACGGGCGGACTACGAAAGGCTGAAAGGTAAGGATGTCGGCCTCATGAACTTGTTCTCAATAAATCTTGGGAAGAACTCGAAATTGGTTTCAGATGATGTAAAGATGGAGCTCCCTAAAATACACTGGGTCAGCAGGGATAATGTGAATATCATAGTGGTCATGCCCGACGGCGCGAAGGTTAAGGCTATAGCCGAGCCTGACATAACAAAGGCCAAGGTAGGAGATGTAGTTCAGCTGATTAGGACTGGGTTTTGCAGAGTCGACTCTGTAGGAAGGGATACAGTTTTATACTTCGCCCATAAATAAAGATAAAAGGTATTTAAACATAAACAGAAGTTTAGTATAGTGATGTAAATGGCAAATGAAGTATCTAAAGAAGTAGCATCAAAAGTGCTGCAACTGCTTGAAGCAATCAAAAGTTCGGGAAACCTGAGAAAAGGTACGAACGAAGCCACGAAAGCCGTGGAGAGGGGTGTCTGCAAGCTGGTTGTAATAGCTTCGGATGTGGAACCGAAAGAGATTGTCATGCATCTGCCCGCGCTGTGCGAGGAAAAGAAGATTGCTTATGCGTATGTGCCAAGCAAGATAGAGCTTGGCAGGGCCGCAGGTCTTGACGTTCCGTCTGCCGCAATAGGAATTGTGGATGTCGGCGACGCCAAGGAGCTTCTCAAAGAAGTTCTCGCAGCGCTCGGACAGGAAGCTAAAAAACAGTGAGTTTTGATGTCTGACTCGTTCCCAGCACAAGTGCTACAAGTATTAGGAAGGTCTGGTGTGAAAGGAGTAGTCCAAGTACGATGCAAGGTCTTGGAGGGTCCAGACGCCGGAAAAATACTGGTAAGGAATGTCGTAGGCGCTGTCAGAGTGGACGATGTTCTGATGCTTAGGGAGACAGAGATGGAGTCAGCCGGAAGGATGAGCGAGAGGTAGAATTGTATGAAGTGCTCTTTTTGCCAAAAGGTTATAAAATCTGGAACAGGGAAGCTGTTCGTAAAGAATGACGGAGCTCTGCATTATTGGTGCTCCAAAAAGTGCGAAAAAAACTTTCTGATGGGCAGATCGTCAAGGAAGCTCAAGTGGACGTCGGCAAAGGTAAAGTCCAAGGGCCGATAGATCAACTGGCAGATCGCCACCTCGGCATGGTGGAGGCTCCGGGTTCAAATCCCGGTCGGTCCACTAAGGGGTTCTGAAAGATTTTAAAGCCTTTAGATAGATTATTATAGTTATCAGAACTGAATAGTGTTAATATGCCAGAAGAAAAAAGCAAAAAAGGCAAGAAAGACAAGCAGCAAATGAAGACCATAGTAAGGGTTCTTGGGACTGACCTTGATGGAGACAAGGACATATTCCATGCGTTGCTGAAAATAAAGGGAGTGAGTCATCCTTTTTCGAACGCTTTGTGTAACTCTGGAAAGCTGGACTGTAGAAAAAAACTTGGCAGCTTGACAGAGGCTGAGATAGCAAATATCGAGTCTTTGATAAGGGATCCTTCGTCAATAGGTATTCCTGTGTGGATGTTGAACAGGAGGAAAAACATAGAGGACGGAAAGGACCTACATGTATCCAGCTCAGATGTGGAAGTGTCAACAAAATTCGACATACAAAGAATGGTCGACAAAAAAACATACAAAGGCGTTAGGCACATGTTCGGCCTTCCTGTAAGAGGACAAAGAACTAGGAGCTCTTTCAGACACGGAAAGGCGATGGGAGTTGTTAGAAAGAATGCGAAAGTGACTGCCCCTGCGGGTGGGGATAAGAAAGATAAGAAGTGATTATTTTGAGAAAATCCAGAAAATCTTACAAAAGACCGCAAATGATTTGGAACAAGGATAGGATAGAAAGGGATAAGGAGCTTAAGAATAGCTTCGGACTTGTGAGAAAGAGGGAGATATGGAAGGCTGAAACCACTCTGAGAAAATATAGGCGTCTTGCAAGAATGGCTGCGGCTGCTAAGAACAAGAAAGCTGAAAAGGAGCTTTTGGAAAAGTTGGTAAAGTTGGGTCTTTTGTCGAAAGGGGCTGGATTGGACGATGTCCTAGGATTGAGCGTAGAGAGTGTCCTTGAGAGGAGGCTACAAACAATTGTTTTCAGGAAAGGTCTTGCCAGCTCTCCAAAAGAAGCCAGGCAGATGATAGTTCATGGCCATGTGAGACTGGGTGATAAAAAATCCAGCTATCCTGGAAATGCAATATTGAAAGAAGATGAAGACAAAATATCTGTTGTTAAAAAGATGGCCAAAAAGCCGGTTGAAGTTCCCGAAGAGAAAGTTGAGGAACAGGCAGTTGAGGCTCAAGAGTGATCACTATGGCAAGCAAAGAAAAAAGTTCGATGAAAAAGGAACGATGGGGAAATGCGAATATATACAGCACTTCTAACAACACGATGATACACATAACAGACATAACAGGAGCTGAGACCATGGCGAAGTACTCTGGCGGTATGATGACTGACAGAGACCGAGATCAGGGCAAGCCTTTCCCTTCGATGCAAGCCGCTAAGAAAGCTGCAGAAGAGGCGATATCAAAAGGTATAACAGGAATCAACATTTTTGTAAGAGCTAGGGGAGGTCATTATGGAAAGTCTCCAGGAGCTGGGGCACAGCCTGCGATAAGGGCTTTGGCCAGAAGCGGATTGAGGATAGGAATTATAGAGGACATAACCCCTGTTCCACATGATATAACAAGAAGGAAAGGCGGGCGTAGGGGAAGAAGAGTGTAGGATGATTTATTTATAATAAATCTCCGACAATTCATTAGTAAAAGATGCTGAGTGAGCCTGTATGAAGATAGAAATATTGAACAAAACCGATATGAAAGTCAGGTTCTTAGTCAGTGGTATAAAGCCGTCTTTCGCCGGAGCTCTTAGAAGAATCATGATGACTGAAGTGCCGACAATGGCGATTGAATGGGTAGACTTTAAGAAAAATGATTCTGTAATGCCTGACGAGGTTCTTGCAAACAGGCTGGGACAGGTTCCGCTGACTTTCGACAGCAAGGCGTACATTCTTCCAAACGACTGCAAGTGTAAAAACGAGGGGTGTAGCAGGTGCCAAGTCAAGCTATCGATAAAGAAGAAAGGACCTGGCATTGTTTATTCTGACGATATAAAGTCTGCGGACAAGAGCGTAAAACCGGTTGTTGACAAAATCCCAATAGTTGAACTTTTTGATGACCAGGAACTAGTTCTCACAGCTATCGCGCAACTTGGAACTGGAAGAGAACACACTAAATGGAAAAGCGCTGTTGTTGGTTACAAGAACGCTCCGGTCATAAAAATAAACAAAATCGAGAAAGGCGATATAGAAAAGTTCGTTCAGATATGCCCCAGAAGGGTTTTCAAAGAAAGCGGCGACAAGCTTGTTGCAACAGACCCACTGAAATGCAACCTATGCATGCACTGCGTTGAAGCGAGCAACAAAAAAGAAGTTGAAGTTTCCCCCAGCGAGAACGAATTCGTTTTCAATGTAGAGTCGGTAAGCGGCATAAAAGCTGAAGATATAGTTTCAGAATCTGCAGAGATACTTTCAAGCAAGATGAAAGACTTCCAAAAATCTCTGAAAAAGTTAAAGTAAATCTTGTTCTTGAACTATTTTTAAATATAAGGGACATCATGTGTTAAACATGCGGGAGTCGCCTAGTCCGGCAATGGCGCAGGACTTAAGATCAAGGTCTTAAGTGTTGATTCAAGATGATAAGAAATCCTGTGGCTTAGTGCCTTCGTGGGTTCGAATCCCACCTCCTGCATAAGGTGAAAAAATGGCTATAAGCGGCACGTGCGCTTGCTGTGGAAGGACTGTGCTTGCGCTTTATACATGCAAAAGTTGCGGCTCTAGAGTGTGCCCTGACTGCGTGGACGCTAGGAACGGGTTTTGCAAGCTTTGTGGAGGAATAAAGAGGTTGGGTAAAATCCGCAAATAAAGTTTTTAAGCGTTGTCTGAGATGTAGTAATATGAAAGTTGGGGATTTTGTAAAAGTCGACTACATAGGAAGGATTAAAGACAGTGGGGATATTTTCGACCTTACTATGGAGGATGTAGCTAAGAAGGAGAACATTCACAGAGAAGATTTTGCTTATGCTCCAGTAGTGCTCATTGTAGGGTCTGATTTCATAATAAAAGGACTCGATGACGCTCTAAGAGAGATGAAGGTCGGCGATAAGAAAAAGTTTGATGTGCTTCCAGAAAGGGGGTTCGGAGAAAGGAAGGAAGAGCTGGTGAAAGTCATACCTGCGGCAAGGTTCAAGGAGCAGGACATGAAGCCGTATCCTGGAGCTGTAATAAATGTCGGCAGCTTTAGGGGGAAAGTTATAAGCGCAGACGGCGGACGAGTAAAGGTTGATTTCAACCACCCTCTAGCTGGCAAGGCTCTTGAATACGAACTTGAAATAAAGGCTGAAATAACCGAAATCGGCGAAAAAGTAAAGTCTCTGGTAAAATACTTCACAGGATTGGAAGAGGTTGGCGTGGAGCAAAATGGCACAGCAGTCTCAATAACAATATTGAAAGATGTTGATGTGGTCAGGCCTGTTAAAAAAATGGTTTCAGAGGCTGTGATGAAATGGTGCGGAATGGAAAAAGTCAGTTTTGTAGAGATTTTCGAAAATCCCCAAAAGTCGGACGGCAAGAACGAGAGATAAATATTTGAGACTTTGAATTATTTAGTAAGGCGAGGTCATGGGAATTAGACAGATGAACAAAAAAAAGCTGGGCAGGCGTGAGCTGGAAGAACCTAGCAAGGATGACGAAGAGCTAAGAAATTTTATAACATCAAAGAACACCAAAATAAAGGTAGTTGGATGCGGTGGAGCTGGAAACAACACGATAACAAGGCTTATGGAAGTCGGGATAGCTGGGGCACAGACAGTTGCAATAAATACAGACGCTCAGGACTTGCTATACACAGATGCTGACATAAAAATCCTTATAGGAAAAGAACTCACAAGCGGTCTTGGTGCTGGAGCAAATCCTGACATAGGAATGGAAGCTGCCAGGGAAACAAAAGAAGAAATTAAAAAGGCTCTAAACGGAGCTGATTTGGTATTTGTTACTTGCGGGCTTGGTGGAGGAACTGGAACTGGCAGCATACCCGTAGTTTCTGACATAGCTAAGAAAATGGGCGCTTTGACCGTTGGCATAGTAACCCTTCCATTCACAATGGAAGGACAGCAGAGAACGAACAATGCCAAGGGCGGGTTGAAGAACCTAGAAGGTGTCGTGGACACGCTGATTATTATACCAAACGACAGGTTGTTGGAAATAGTCCCTGACGTTAGCATAGCCACGGCTTTTAAGATATCGGATGAGATACTTGTAAACGCTGTAAAGGGCATAGCTGAGCTCGTGACAAAGCCTGGACTGGTGAACCTTGATTTTGCGGATGTAAGAGCTGTTATGGGTCAGGGCGGTCTGGCTATGATAGGAGTCGGCGAGAGCGACAGCGAGAACCGGGCATTTGAGGCTGTTGAAAGGGCTCTGAACAATCCGCTGATTTCAGTTGATATTGAAGGTGCGCAGGGAGCGCTAATCAATGTGACAGGCGGACCGAATGTAACGATAAGAGAAGCCCAGCAAATAGTAGAAGCTGTTTCATCAAGGCTTGCGCCAGAGGCGAAGATAATATGGGGTGCCCAGGTATCCGAGGACTTTGGAGAGAGAATCAGAGCATTGCTCATAGTCACTGGAGTGAAGTCCCCACAGATATTCGGCCCAGGAAAGCCTTGGACAGCAAAAGCTAAAAAGGACATAGAACAAATTTTAGGTGTTGAATTCCTAGACTAATAGTGAGAATTCGATATGTGATTGCATGAAGTTCAACATAATCGAGACATTGAAAAATTATTCTCGCGTTCTAAAGATCGCGAAGAAACCTACAGTTGGAGAGTTTTCAAAATCGGCGAAAATCTGCACCATAGGAATAGCAGTAGTGGGAGTTATAGGCTTCATGATATATCTTTTATCTGCAGTGTTTTTGGGATGATTCCATATGATATACACAGTAAAAACAGTGGTTGGAAGGGAGAACATAGTAGCCGAGGCCATAGCTTCTGAAACTAAAAGGGAGAACCTAAACATACAGTCGGTAATACACCCAGAGGAAATAAGGGGATACATATTTGTCGAAGGAGACCTTAGGGACATCGAAAAGGTGCTTCAAATAGTGCCTCATGTCCGAGGAATTATAAAGAAGGAAATCGCGATTGGAGAGATAAAAAGATTCCTGCAACCAAGAAAGGTGGAGGTCGACATAGACGTCAAGGACACGGTGGAGGTTATCGGTGGACCATTCAAAGGAGAGAAAGGAAGGGTTACCAGATACGACAAAACCAAGAGAGAAGTAACAATAGAACTCCTAGACGTTGCAATACCAATACCAATAACAGTCAGTGTCGAATTCGTAAAGCTCCTCGAAAGGGGCCAAGGTTAGATATAAAAGCGTCGAAAATCATGTTCTGAAGAGGTTGTTAACATGGCTGGAAAAGAAAAACTGGAACTTTTGGTCGAAGGTGGCAAGGCTAGCCCGGATCCTAACTCCGCTCAGAAGCTCGGAGCGTACAAAATGAACATAGGCGAAGTCTTCAAGAGCGTCAACGAAAAAACTGGCATATACAAGGGGATGCAGGTTCCTGTAAAGGTTATAATAGACAAGGATACTAAAAGTTTTGAAATAGAGGTCGGAATACCCCCAGTATCCAGCATGATAAAAAAAGAGGCTGGAGTCGAACTGGCCAAAGTGACAGAAGAAGACAAGACAGCAGGCAAGACAGTTTTAGGCAGCGTTTCAGTTGAGCAGTGTGTTAAGATTGCGAAGATGAAAATGGATAGCATGCTTGTAAAAGACCTAAAGAACGCTGTAAAGCAGGTGATAGGAACCGCTGTCAGCATGCAGGGCATACAGGTAGAGAAAAAGTCTCCTAAAGAAGTGATTAAGGAGATAGACGAAGGTAAGTGGGACGCTCTCTTCAAATAGGGTGTTTTTTAGAGACTTTCCTGTTCTTTGAATTTTCTAACTTCCATCTTTTCTTCAAGAATTTTATATGTTTCCAATCAACAACAAGCTCGCTGAATATTGCAAAAGGAAGTGCAACAGCAGCCGCAACTATAATCACATCAAATGTTATCACAGCGTCTGTTGCAAAGTGTATGGCGATTAAATCCTCTGATATCCCCATCACAAGGCCCACTAAGAAAAATTCCAAAATCCTGTAAACATATCGAATCTTCATAATGTTTTTAAGCTTATAGTTACTAATAACTCTTACAATCACCCGACATACTGCTTAGGCAGGAGGGAGAAACATGAATGAAACAGTTTTGAACGCGGTTAAATCGGCAAGAGGAGAAGTAAAGAGGAATTTTTCTCAAACATTTGACCTCATAGTAAATCTCAAGCTCATGGACACCAGAAAAGCCGAGAACAAAATCAACGAGATTTTTATGCTTCCGAAAGGAAGAGGTAAGGATGCGTCTGTGATACTTTTCTCAGACAGCGCAAAGGACGTTGGATGCGAAGTATATGGCGCCTCGGACATAGAGAAGCTGGCAAAAGACAAGAGAGCTTTGAGGAAGATGTCAAACAATGTTGATTTCTTTTTTGCTGAGCCTAAGCTGATGCCAATAATAGGAAAGATGCTAGGTGCTGTTCTTGCACCAAGAGGAAAAATGCCTACAGTTGCTGCTGGCGACATCAAAGGTCTGGTAGAAAGAAGCAAGAAGAGCGTGAGACTACGGGTTAAGGACGCGCCTGTAATACAGTCTTTGGTGGGGGTTGATAGCATGAAAGACGAAGATGTCACAGAGAACATAGAGGCTCTGATAAACTTTTTGGAAAAAAGGCTTCCAAAGGGAAAAAACAACATAGGAAAAATAATAGTGAAAACTACGATGGGTAAGACCGTCAAATTCAGTGCGTGATTGTATGGTAAAGGAAGAGAAGCTTAAAGCCGTAGAAGAGCTCAAGGGATGTTTGGAAAAGTCCCCTGTAGTCGGGGTTATAGACATCCATAAGATGCCGAGCAAGCAACTTCAGGAAATCAGGAAGATGTTAAGAGGGGAGGCTAATATAAAAATTGTTAAGAAAATAATACTTAGATTTGCAATTGAAGGAGCTAAGAAAGATAATATAAAATCGCTTGAAAATGTTCTACCCACTCAGCCAGGTTTAATACTGACCGATATGGACGCGTTCAAAATATTTTCAAAGATTATGGGAATGAAATTCAAAACATTCGCCAAGGAAGGGGACGTTGCCAAAGAGGATATTTGGGCTTACGCGGGGCCGACCAGTCTCATGGCTGGTCCGGCAATAAGCGAGTTTCAGCAGGCTGGAGTGCCAGCCAGCATAGAAAGCGGGAAAATAACAATCAGGAAAGACGCCCTTGTTGTGAAAGCTGGGGAGACCATCTCTGCTGGGAAAGCCAATGTCCTAAGAAAGTTGAAGATTGAACCTATGGAAATATTGCTGGATGTAGTGGCAATATACCAAAAAGGTGAGATAGTAAATAAGGATGCTCTGAAGATGGTGCTCGAGTTCCCGAAGATGTTGCCATCTGCGTTCATCAACGCTTTGAACTTATCTGTGTACATAGCCTATCCAACAAAGGAAAACATATCGCAATTGTTGGCGAAGGCTAGCATGGCAGGAAAGGCTATAGAGTCCCTTGCTGCAAAGGATAAGAGTTTGAAATCTGAAAATAAGCAGATACCCGAGTCCGCCAGAGAAGATGGAAACTCGGAAACTGAGACGCCAAGTGAAAATGGAGGTGCAAATTAATGGAATATGTATATTCAGCTCTGTTGTTGCACTCTGCAAAACAGCCAATAAATGAGGATGCTATCAAGAAAGTTCTCCAGGGAGCAGGCGTTCAAGCTGACGATGCAAAAGTCAAGGCATTGGTCGCTAGCTTGGATGGAGTTGACATAGAACAGGCGATAAAACAAGCCGCTGTGTCAGTTGCCGCGCCAGCTGAGGAGAAGAAGGAAGAAAAACCTGTGGAAGACGATAGCAAGAAGGCTGAAGAAGCAGCTGCTGGGTTAGGAGCCCTGTTTGGGTAAGAAAAGCCAGTGAACAGCAATGGAGAGGTTAATCGAACTATCAAAGAAGATAAAGGACGAGAAACTAAGGAAAATGGTAGTTGATTTTCTCAAAGACCTAAAGCTGTCTAACAAGAGCTTTTCAAAGTACCCGAAAATGAAAGTAGAAGAAGCTGCGACCATGTTCACTGTAAACGGGTCCACAGTAGAAAGGGACGTGTTGAACCACACAATTTCGCTGGTGGATCTCTGCGAAAAGTCTGCTGATTCATTCAAGAAGACCCTAGGACTTTCTATAGACAAGGACAAGCTCATATCAGCGGCTATACTGCACGATGTTATGAAGCTGTTTGAATGGGAAAGAGGGCCTTCAGGACTCGAACATACAGGCATATTGCTTGACCACACAATGCTAGGAGTCGCTGAACTTTATCACAGAGGGTTCCCGGAGGATATTATACACATAGTGGCTTCGCATTTTGGTGATGGTGGTCCTACCCCTCCTAGGACATTCGAAGCTCTGATACTTCACCATCTTGACACAATGACATCTCTTGTAGAATTTAGATTATGCAAGAGGCTAACCCCTATGCATCTTATAATGATGGAAGACGACGAACTAGAACTGGGTGAAAAATCTGGAGAAAGAGAAAAGACTAAATAGCCTTTTTCAGAAAGGAAAGGAGTTCATACATAGCATTGACGCTTCTGATAAGATTGTTATTGTTCACCACGCCGATGGAGACGGCTATTGCTCTGGTGTTCTTCTATACAAATTATTGGAAAGACTTGGAGTGTCTAAAAACATCACCACTTTTCCAGCAATAAACGAGGACTTGGAAGAGCTGATTAAGAAAAACGCAGAGGATTATAATAGGATAATAATTTTGGATATAGATGTGCCCTACCTTGAAGACTATTTCAAAAAATTCAAAGGGGAAATACTGATAATAGACCACCATTCCATAAGAAAGGACTTGAACAGTGAAAATGTAACATACGTTAATCCAAGATTCGACAACGAAGAAATTTATCAGCCAGCCAGCTTTGTGGTATACAAGTTTGCCAGTTCTTTCATCAATATTGAAGACTTGAAATGGATATCAGTACTAGGAACTGTTAGCGATTTTGGATTTGAAGACTGCAAAGAGATTCTTTCTGGAGAAGTAGATGCTGGCACTAAAGACGTACTGGTAGAAACCGAATGGTGGAAAGTCTCAAATATGATATACGGCGCGATAATAGTTAATCCTGGAATTGTTTTCGATTCTCTGAAAAAAAGCTCCGGATTGGAAGAAATTAAAAATGACGTAGAGATTTCTAAGGCGTACACTGCTTTCGAGCTGGAATATGAAAAATTAAACGAAGAGTTTATGGATAATCTGGAAGAAGATGGCGCTATGTTTATATCTAGGGTTTCCCCTAGGCACAAACGCATAGCATCAATGCTTTCTACAAACTTCAGCATGAAGGAAAAAGACAAGCCTGTCTTTGTATTAGAAAGAACTGGAGAACATTATAAAATAAGCGCAAGGCTTCAAAGTGGAAGGATTCATTTGGGTAAGCTGATGGAAACTTGTTGCATATCAGGCGGTGGCCATCGCGCCGCTGCTGGCGGTATCATCCTTGCGTCCGACTACGAAAAATTCAAGCAGTGTGTAAAGTCTAAAATTATTTAATCTTCATCGGAAGCGACCCCCTTGAAAAGGAGCCTATACTCAAAACTCCATCTTCTTGTTAGGTAGTTTGCATGAATTGCGCGCACTGTAAATCTCACAATCTTGTAAAATTTGTAGATGGGTTCGGTAACAATAGATTTTTTTGCAGGAGCTGCGGAAGAAGCTTTTTGGACTGCATAAAAATCCTTCCTGATGGTCAAAAAACCCTGCTAAAGTTTGAGAGCGGGATTTACCACAGGCCTGGATTCGTTCCAATGAGCAGATAGTTAGAGGTGATAGTTTGATAGAGATATTAGACGTAGAGTTTGACAAAAGAACAGGCATGGTGTCTGGATTGAGGGGAAAATTCGTGCCTTCTAGGCAGAGGATAGAAGAGAATAGACAGTTTGGTTTTCAATAGATTTTTTTTCTTTCGCTTGGGTTGGAAAGTGTAGGGATGGAATAAAACACACAGAGTGGTCTAGTTTTTAAGAGTTCCAATCCCTTTCACTTTTCATATTTTAGAACAACAAAAAGGTGCATCTTTTCATAAGGATCCAGCTCGACTTTGTCTAAAACTTTGAAATGTTCAGAGAGCTTTTCTAGACACTGTTTGTATATTGACCTGGGTGGTTTTGTGACGTCTATGCTCTGAGATTTTATTGCTATCATCGCATAACCACCTTTCTTCAGGAATGTTTCCGCGTTCCTGATAAATATTTCTATTTGATCTTTGCTCGCAACGTCTTCGTACAAAACATCCACCTTTCCTAGAACCATATTTGAATACTTTTCTGGCATTCTCGCATCAGCCAGCATAGGGACTATGTTGCCCCTCGCCTCTGCATGAGCTATTAATTCTCTAAGAACTCTCTCTGCTATGTCGACCGCATATATAATACCAGACTTGCCAACTATGTCTGAAAAGTGAGAAACCGTTGTTCCGGAAGCGGCCCCCAAGTAAAGAACAGAAGAGCCCTTGGATATCGGCATGCTTTTTATTCCGCGCTTTAATGCGGCGGCAGGCTTGCTCCTATACACATCCCAAAGACGATATTCTTTTTTCCCAAACCTGAACAAATCTTCTCCGTAGACTTTCCTCCCAGGAATTAAGTTTATAGTGGCGAGCTTCCTGTCCAATAGGAAAATGCCGTCAAACTTTTCGACTATCTCCATTGACATCATTTTTTCTTAGACTTTAGAGTTTCCTTTATTTTATCATCAAGGTCTTTTTTTAGTTCCTTTCCTTTGTTAGTTTTAGAGTAAAAGTCCATCTTGGCTGCTATTGACATTTTCGAAGCTAGCATTCTGGCTATCTTTCCTTTGTCAGAAATCTGCGCTTTCTGAACATATGGGTGCATTATTATTATTCCATGTTTTGGGCTTTTCCCCCTGCCATGCAAATGTCGGAAAAGGGCTTTTTCAGCGCCAAGAAGTTGTATAGTGCTAGAAGGCATCCTTGCTAACCTCTCCAGCCCTCCTGATATTGATATTATCTTAGAAGCCAGTACTGGACCAGCGACATGTTTTAGGTTTGGAGCTACCTCTTCTAGCAATTTTTCCTGATACTCGGAAAGCTCCTTGTGAAGCCTGTACATTTCAAGTATTTTTTTGGAAAAAGACTGTATAATTTCTATATCAGTTTTAGTCAAATCAGCACCCATGCTTTTTTCACGAAAGTGAGAAAGTTCAGGATGTTGTATTTTTTCTCTAGAGCCAAAATTGGACACTATTTCAGCATACCTTTCGTGGCTGTCTACTATCCTGCTCATTTCTGGAAAATGCAGTCCGTACCACTCCCTTAACCTCTCGATAAGTATGTTTATGGATTTTTCAAGCTCGTCGATGGCTCCGTTGGTCTGTATTATCAGAGAATCCCTCTTCACAGCCTTCTTTATATCCATTTTCGCCAATTCTATGTTGACTTGGCTCACAAGCCTGTTTAGGAAAGCCTGATCGACTGCGAACTTGTACTCAATTGCAAGACTCTTCAGATTGTCTCGTATGAAGTCGTTATCTCCTTTAGATACGTCTTTGAAACCTTTTCGAAGTAGCGACTTTTCAACATCAATCTCTTCCTGTATCTTGCCTTTCTTTGACGCTGTGATTTTTGCGGCTATTTCCGACGGTGTTTTTGGAAATTGTATATACTCCAGTATATTGTTTTTTTCGTCGACGCCGAAGCATCCTATTATTGTGGTCACTATTGAGGCTTTCATAGTTTGTTATTTATGCCGGCACAACTTTAAATCTTAAAGGCAGGTCCTTAGTTTTGGTGATAAATTTGAACAAACGCCTAAAAAGAGGTCCGCAAATAATAACCCCAAAAGATGCGTCTCTAGTACTTGCTTACAGCGGCGTGTTGCCTGGAAGCAGGGTGGTAGATGCTGGTAGTGGTAGTGGCCACTTGGCGATATTTATCGGAACCTATATACAGCCGGGAAAGGTCTACACATACGAAATAGATGACCGCGCAATACAAGTATCTAAGGAAAACATCAAATCTTCTGGGCTTTCGGATGTCGTGAAGCTCAAAAGGGCGGATATAACCAAAGGCATCAAAGAAAGCAATCTGGACTTGATTACATTGGACCTAAAAGACGCCAGAAAGGTGGTAAAGCATGCTCATAAAAAGCTGAAAAATGGTGGCGTGTTGATGATTTACTCTCCAACAATAGAGCACCTAATGGGATGCCTAAAAGAAGTAAAAAAACTGAGGTTTGAAAAGGTGAACACTGTAGAAAGCATAGTAAGAGAGTGGAAGACCGAGCATACTACAAGACCAATAACAATGGGCATAATGCATACTGGTTTTTTAACATTCGCAACAAAGAATAGATAATTAGGTGGTACTGGTGAATGAAAAAAAAGAGAACAATCTCCCTGAAGGGCATCCTGTCGCCGAACCTGAAATAACCCCAGAAATGGTACAGTCAGTCGTTTCTACTCTAGAAGCTGAAGGTCTGATACACTACAGCGAAGGTGGGGCTTATGTCCCAACAGAAGGAGGTTGGAAGCTGTTGCGCGAAAACGTAAGCGGAAGCGAATTTATACACGCACGTGGCCATGAAAAAATAGTTGCACGTGACGAGGACTGCTTCGAAATAACTACCAGAAACTCCCCCGATGGGGAGGACAGCGTAATATGCGTTTCTTCCGACAAGGGATGTGGTTCGCTTAGCAGTTGGTTCAAAAACGCGTTGAAGACTGCGAGGAAAGTCTTAATCACAGTAGAGGCGGGTGGGTTAGATGAAACAATAACAGCATTCGGATCCCCGGCGCTGTCGCTTGAAGACGATGATGAAATTGTTATCAGAAAATCTGACTTTATAGATAGCAAAACTCTAGCAATACTCGCGGACAAGTCGGCGAACGATTTCAGCGAAGATTTTAAGAAAAATCTTAGAGTGCCTGGAACGGAAGTAAAAATTAAAATAGAATTAAAATGATGTCCTGAATAGTTATTCAAGGGGTTGTCGTCTAGCTTGGTCTAGATAAATAATCGCCAAAAGGATCTGGCCTTCGGGAGGCCAAGACTTGGGTTCAAATCCCAACAACCCCACAAAACCAACCGTGGTCGTATGCAAGACTCCAAACTCTGTCTCGGTATCGAATCTACAGCACACACATTCGGAGCTGGAATAGTGGACAGCAACGGGAAAATACTTTCTGACGAGAGGATGATGTACAAGCCAGAACCTGGTGAAGGAATAGTGCCAAGAATCGCTGCTGAGCACCATATGACAAACGCCAAGTCAATAATATCAAAAGCGCTTGAAAAATCAAAAATAAACATAAAGGATATTGACGTGATTGCGTATTCACAAGGCCCTGGGTTGCCGCCTTGCCTAAACGTTGGTGCCGCTATAGCCAGATTCTTATCAGTTTCGAACAAAAAAGATTTGGTAGGAGTTAACCATTCTATTGGGCATATAGAAATAGGAAAGCTGACGACAAAAGTCATAGATCCTGTAGTTCTTTATTTGTCCGGAGGCAACACTCAAATAATAGCCTTCGTTGAAAACTTTTACAGAATTTTTGGGCAGACTCAAGACATAGCTGTTGGCAACGCTTTCGACGCAGTTGCAAGGGTTCTTGGATTGAACTCTCCAGGAGGCCCGGAGATAGAGAAGCTGGCGAAGATAGGTAGCTATGTAGAACTTCCATATGCTGTAAAGGGAATGGATGTTAGCTTCTCGGGAATAGTTACAGAAATATGCAGAAATTTTGAGATGTTCTCGAAAAATGACATATGCTACAGCCTTCAGGAAACCTGCTTTTCAATGCTGGTCGAGGTCGCGGAGCGGGCGATTGCACACACTGGGAAAGAAGAGGTTTTGATGGTAGGTGGTGTGGCTGCGAACAAGAGGATGCAAGATATGCTTGAAACAATGTGCCGGGAAAGGGGATGCAAAATGGCTGTTGTTGATAACAAATATTCCGGAGATAACGGAAGCATGATTGCTTGGGGTGGAATTCTAGAATACCTTTCAGGAAAGAAGACTGTACACTCTCAGCCCATAAAGCCGAAATGGAAGGTTGACCAAGTTGAAATAGGATGGATGTCGCACTAGTTGTGCTATGACAAAGCACAGAAAATTAAAAAAACTGTTTAAATCAGTTCGTTTTCGCTAACTATGACAAAGTCGCCAATGCTCTTCACAGCGCTGAACGGTATCATTACTCTTCCAGTGTCGTCTACCTTCAAGTTCAGGTCGCTGAGGTGTTTTGTCGACTGCTCTACAACGACATTTAGCAGCTCCCCGCTCTCTGTTATGAAGTCTATGTTGCTGACCACACCGAATTTTCTACCCGTCTCTTCGCTTATGATTGTCTTGCCTACTATGTCAGCGGCTCTTATTCTGCTTTCAACCATCAATTACCACCTACTATTATTTACACTTCTGTTATTCTTAACTCTTTTCGCGAATAAATAAATGTTAGGTTCCTATGAGGGCTTTTATAGGGTTTTTTGTACCAGACACTCTGAAGAGGCACATTGCGTGCATCGGGAAGGATATAAAAGGACTTCCAATCTCGTGCAAGGCTGTAGAACTAGAAAATGCTCACGTGTGCCTATCTTTCCTCGGAGAGATAGATGAGGATGAAGCTGGTCGTATAAAAACATTCCTTAGGTCGCTGTCTGGGCGAAGTTGCCCGAGAGTCAGAGTAGGAAAACTAAAGGTTATACCAAATGACTCTAGGCCCAGGGTAGTTGTTTTAGAAATAGAGCGGTGTCCGGAGCTTGACAAAATTTCATCTGCTATAAGGAATTCTGTGAAAGGTGATATGAAACCGCCACACATAACTATCTGTAGAATTAAGAATCCTAAGAACAGTTCAGGGTTGTCGCAGATTATCCAAAAATATGAAGAAAACGACATCGAATTTGATGTTAGTTCCGTGTGCTTGATAAAAAGCACTCTTGGATGTTCTGGGCCAGTTTATGAAGTCCTGGAAGATGTATCACTTGGTTAAGTTTTCTTAACTATGTCGTGCTCTGTCACAATGCCCTCTAGCAAATTTCCTTCAGAAACAACAATCAAACCGCCTATTCCGTTCTTATCCATTGTCTCTGATGCGCTATACACACTTTCATCGGGGCTTACTGTTATAACATTATTTTTCATAACAACGTCTATTGGTTCGTCTAGCTCTTCTATGCTGTACTTTTTGTCGTATATGTATGCTAGAAGGTCCTCAGATGTCACTATACCAACCAATTTCCTACCTTCGACAACTGGTAACCTCCTGTATTTTGTGTTCACCATGGTTTTTAGGCAGTCGTGAACTGACACGTTCGACTGAACTACCATTGGTTTCCTTGTCATTATTTTTCCTACAGTACACTCGGAATCCGGCTTGCGCTTTGCTATATCCCTCTCGCTTATCATGCCGACAAGCTTGCCTCTTTCCACCACCGGAAAGCCTCCGCGCCTTGATATTCTGAACTTTTGTACAACATGCTCCATAGGTTCGCTGCTTTCGCATACTATAGGATTTCTAGTCATAATCTCGGATATAGTGTTTTCAAAAGGTTCACCTCGCAAGAACGCATCGAGTATGTCAGACTTTGTCACAACACCAACGACAACCGATCCTTTTGACACAACCGGTATCCTTCGATGGCCGCTTTTCACAATCTTGCCTACAACGGAGTCTATTGTATCGTTTTCACTGCAGAAAATTATGTCCTTTGCGGCCATGTCGATGGCCGTCTTATTTGCACATTCAAACTCCGAATCTGAATTCATTCCTCAATCTCATCCGTGCATGTTTCACACATCCATCTTCCATCTGAATACCTGGAAAGATGTGGTGAGTAGTTGCCGCATGATTCGCATATCCCGGATGTTGTGTCGTTTATTGGTTGAGGCGCCTTGTCCCTCAGACGGATTTTGTACTCGAGCAGCTCTACCATTTCTGGAGAGGCCCTGGCGACATCCGAGAGCTCTATAACCCCCAGTATTTCGTCGTTCCTGACAACCGCAAGCCTCTTTATCCCGTTCTTCTTCATCTTGTCAGCAGCCTTGATTATGTCCTCTTCTGGAGATATGGTGACAAGCGGGGTTGACATCATTTCCTTTATCTTTACAGTGGACGGCGTCTTGTTTTTTGCAACAACTTTCTTTATGAGGTCGCTGTCGGTAACCATTCCTATAGCCATTCCCTTTTTAGTGGCAATAAGAGAATATCTCCTGTTGTTTCTCATCATTTCTCCAGCAGCCTTTGCGCTTTTCCCCAAATCTATAATCAACGGTTCTTGCATTATTTTTCTTACTTCTATAACCATTCAACCACCTTCTGCTTAATATATCGAAGCTATGACTTAAATTTAACTAGGAACTCTTCTAGCAATTCGCCGTCGGTTGACACAACCTGCTTTCTAGGGGGCATTATTCTAACTTTTCCGTATCCGAAATCTACAACTAGGTAGAACCTGAATCCCTGAAGATCAGGCTCCATGTATTCATAATAGTAAAATTTCTTCTTCTTTGTCGACTTTACCTGTATTAGCAGACACACCCCATTCTTCAAACATATAAGATCCGCCTCCCCGAGGCTGGCGCCTGCCCGCATCGTTTTCCAGCCGTATTTTTCGAATAAAAGTCTCGTGTTTCGCTCGACCCTATATCCGCGCTTCTTTACGCTAGTCATACTTTAATCTGGTGTATTTTAAAATTAAAGGTGAATATAAGGTATATTGGCGGTGTTTCCGATGAGAATAGTTGCTATTGGAGATGTGCACAGCGACATTGAAAATATGATGCATTTTTTAGACAAGGTCAAAGAGCTTTCTCCTGATTTGCTGATATTTTCTGGAGATTTCATAGATGTAGGTGTCGGGTTTAAAGGGTTCGAGCATGCCGACATTGCAAAAGTGATAATAGAAGAGCTAAAATCATTGGGTGTGCCTGTGCTGGCGGTTCCAGGCAACCAGGACCGAGATATTATTTCCCTACTGGAAAGCAGTGGTATTTCTGTGCATGGTAAAGGTGTAGTTAAAAATGGCGTTGGTTTCTATGGGTTTGGCGGCGCCAAAACCCCGTTCGGCACATCATTGGAGCCGGAAGAGAGCGAGCTTGAATCTGGGCTTAGAACTGGGTATAAAATGGTTAAAGACTCCAAAATCAAGGTTCAGATTACACACAGCCCACCGCACAACACACGACTTGACACCATAGGTTCTGGTGTCCATGTGGGGTCAAGTGTGGTAAAGTCCCTCATAGAAGAGTTAACCCCCGATGTGGCGATATGCGCCCATATACACGAAGCCAGAGGGGTTGATGAACTAGGCCGCACAAAGGTCCTAAATGCTGGTCGGTTCCCCGAGGGGTATTGTGGGCTGGTTGATTTGGACATAGAAAGGGGTATTGTGTCCGCCAAAATAGCCAATTTGATATAGCATATCAGCAACCAAAAACGTTTTTTATATATGACTTCATAATTGTTAATTACCTTTTTTAAACGATGCAACGACTTGGTCGTGATTGGATGGAAAATGTGATGACAACACTCGAACATAAACAAGCTGTGGAGGCCGATTTTGAAAAGACTGTGTCGTTGCTTGCGGAAAGGCTGGATTTTTGGGATGTGCAGATATTGCGCAAATTCTACATGACTGGGAAAGAGTTCCCACTCGACACGCAGCCATACTGCTTTCCGATATTATACAGCGAACTTCGAGACTCGCACAAGCTCAAAGTTGGTGTAGAGGCCTTTAGGAAAAGACTTAGGAACTTGGTTGTGATTGGTTTCTTGGAGAAGGTTGGAAAAACGAATCCAGCTAATTACGAACCTGTTAAAGGCAAGGAGTCTATAGTCAGAGCTGCTATAATGAAGTTCTTCGTAGTACATGGACTTAGAGCCACATTGAAAATGTGAATCCTCTTATTTTTGCTATCAATAAGCTAAATTTATATAAAAAATATTTTCTATGAACTTTCATAACCATTATTATGATAGTTCGTATAATTAATTATGAACATTCAAACTAAATTGTGCGATGTTTCAAACTATATTATATGAGATTTCAAACTAATTGCTATGTTGTTTCTTAATTCTAGTAGAGGAGATGGTTGTCGTATACTGATCTCTAATAACATTAACTAGAATTTATTAATTATATTATAACACTGTTATATTATATTATTATGTTTTGTAACTTTCTAACTATGAATATGAATTACTACATATGCCTAAACGAATGGTAGTAGGAATGTTTACAAAAATTTATTTCTATAACTAGTCATAGAAAGTGTATGAGAAGGGGTCGACCGAGCAAAAGAGTTGTAATAAAAGACGAAATATTGAAAATACTTGGGTCTTCCGGTGTGCCCATGACAACATCCGCTTTAGGAAGGATATTGAACGAAAAACTGGGTTCTAATATAAGCTGGAACACCATTCAGAAGTATGTGTCAGAAATGGTGGAAACAAACCAGCTGAAACCAGTGTCTCTACCACATTCGAAGAAGAAAGGCGAGACCGGTTTGGTTGTTTATACGTTAAAAGATTGATGTGTATTTTCTTTAATGGTTGTTATGGATAAGAAAGCTGTAATATCGAAATTCCTAGAAAGTGGCAAGCAGCTAGACGCCCCTTCAATAGATTTTTTTGTAAGCAACCCCGATAAGATTGACGTGTTCTTGTCCAAATCATCCACACATCCTATGTTTATCACAAAGGATATTATTGACAGCTCTTTTGGTTGCAGTTCTATAGAAATTATGAAAAAATTTCCCATAAAAACAGAAAACGAGAAACTTTCGATATCGGACTGTTCAAACCGTTCAACGGGGTACTATGGAAAAATTCGAGACATATTGGCGGAAAAGGTCGACAGTTCAAAGCTGATGTCAATTAACAAATCGAGTGGCGTTAGTCAATTCATCATTATAGCGTCTATTCGTGAGATTGATGGAGTGGACAAGACAGCTCTTGTCGAAGACATGACAGGTTCTGCAACAGTGTCCTTGAATAGGTGTGATGATTTTCACGAATTGCATGAGACAGACATAGTAGCTCTCGAATGCGTCTCTTCAGGAGACGGCATCGAAGTCTCGAAGATTGTTTGGCCAGACATACCGTTTTCAAAAACAGTAGAGAAATCGGATGGAGATTCGTTCGCAATTTTCTTGTCAGACCTGCATATGGACTCTGACAGATTTGATAAAAAAATGTACTCGTCCTTGATAAAATCTGTTGAAACAGCAACCAAGTCGCATAAAAAATCCTACATATTCATATTGGGTGGCATATCTTCTAACAAAAATGACATAGAGTCTTTTTTGGGGGGACTTCCTCAGGATTCGAAAAAGGTCATAGTCCGTTCCACAAAAGACTTTCCATTTGACCCAAAAGAGGGAGTCTTTGTGTTTGATGGACCAGTGTTGGTTAAGGTTGATGGTGTTACCATGCTCCTTTGCCGAGGGGATTCTTTTTACAAATACAAAGGTGTTTTTGGCGAAGAAGGTACCGATGTAATCAAAAACCTCCTAAAAAGGAGGGATTTGTCGCCAAACGTTGGTAATTCTAATTTCAACATAAGGTTTGAATCTAATATTGTGTCGCCCGTGCCTAGCATATTCGCTTCGGGCGGTTTCCACAAGTGTGGAACATCAAATTACAAGGGGACGACAATAATTACTACTGGAAGCCTAGACTCTGATTCTTCCTTTATCACAGCGGACCTAAGGACTCGAGAAATTAATAAAGTTGTCATGTCATAATTGTAAGGTATGGAGCTAGATTTTCAGGTTCTCGACTGCGACTATTTCATGAACGGAGACAGGCCAGTGCTTAGGTTTTTTGGCAGAACAGAGGAAGGCAAGAGCGTATGTGCTTTTTATGAGGGATTTCTGCCATATTTTTATGTTCTTCTACAGGACAACAACAAAACTGAAGAGTTCATAGATTATTTGAACAAAACCTTCCCAGGCACACTCGTAGATATGGAATTTGTGAAAAGGTTCTTGCCAATAGGATATCATAAAGAGAAATCGGATGTTCTAAAAATAACAATATCCGATCCTTCAAAAGTCCCCCTTCTGAGGGATGATATAATAAAGAACGGTCTTGTGAAGGAAGTTTTCGAAGCTGACATACTTTTCAAGTACAGGTTCATGGTCGATAAAAACATATTTGGCATGAAAACTGTCAAAGCAATAGGGGATTCGGCAACAACGTCTATCGTAAAAACAGACTACAAGATTACAGCCACTTCAATAGAACCGGTTGAGCAAACTTTTACCCCCAAACTAAAATATCTGGCTCTGGACATAGAGGTGGTTGGGCAAAACGAAGGCCTCCCCGACGCAAGAAGGGACGAGGTCGCAATGATAAGCATGGCTTTCCATCCTAAGCACAACGGCCAGGAATCAATGGTTTTTCTCGTCAAGCCAGTCAAAACTGACGACAAGAGCGTCCAGTCTTTTACGAACGAGAAAGCGATGCTGGAGGAGTTTCTAAAAGTGATATCCTCCTTCGATCCGGATGTCCTAATAGGCTACAACATAAACGGATTTGACTTTCCGTATCTTTTGGAAAGATACAAGCAGTGCAACGTGCCTTGCATCATGGGTAGGTGCTCCACTAAGCCAGCTGTCTCAAGAAAGTTTGGAATGTGGTATAGGAGCACTGCGACAGGCAGAGTCATAGTGGACGCCTACAATCTCATAAAGGAATCTGCAAGCAAGGGGCTGATGAGGCTGAAGAGGTATGGATTGGGCGACGTGTCAAAGTTTTTGCTAAACCAAGACAAAGTTGACATATCTCACAGCCAGATAAGCAAGTACTGGAACGGAGACGCCTCCAAGGTTGAGAAGCTTATCAAATATTCTAGAATAGATTCCGTGCTCGCTTTGAACCTTGTTCTGAAAAAGAACCTTTTGGACAAGTTCTTAGAACTGTCAAAGGTTTCAGGTGTTCTTTTACCAGATGTTCTCTCCAGCGGGGAGTCCATAAGGGTAGAGACCCTTTTATTAAGGGAGTTCAATAAACTTGGATTCGTGATCCCTTGCAAACCGTCCGACGAGGAGATTGCCAGAAGAAACTTAGAAAGAGAGACCAAATTTCTAAAAGGGGCTTTGGTTCTTGAGCCGGAGTCTGGCTTGCACACAGATGTTGTGATATATCTAGACTTCAAGTCTATGTACCCTTCAATATACATATCATATAACATTTGCCCGACAACAATCATACGCGACGAGAAAGTTGAAGACAAGATAGACACCCCTTACGGGGCTAGCTTCACTTCAAAATCAGTCAGAAAGGGTATAATACCGGATATAGTAGAGAGCCTGATAAACGAAAGGGATATTGTCAAAAAAGAAATGAAGGGCGAAACAGACGGCAACAAGATAAGAGAGCTTAACGCAAAGCAGCTTGCTCTGAAGATTATGGCCAACGCATTCTACGGCTATACAGGATACACCCGCGCTAAGATATACGTGCTCGATATAGCAAATGCTATAACCAGCTGCGGGAGATACCTCATACAGAAAACAAGGGACACTGTTGACAGCTTAGGAAGCTACAAAGTCATATACGGAGACACTGATTCTGTTATGGTTAAAACCAAGACAAAGGACTTGGATGAAGCTTATAGTATGGGGTTGGATCTCGAGAAGAAAATAAACAAGGAGCTTGAAGGTATAGTTAAAATTAAGATAGAGAATCTTTTCAAATCCATACTGATTTTAACCAAGAAGAGGTATGCTGGATGGAGCTTTGAAAAGAAGGGCGACGGATGGGACGAGCAGATAGCGATGAAAGGTATAGAGACCGTTAGAAGGGATTGGTGCGACCTTGTGAGCAACACTCTTTTCGACGTTCTTGAGATAGTTCTAAAAGACCAGGACCCAAAAAAAGCGTTTGATTATGTCAGAGGCGTACTTCGAAAGCTGCAGAAAAACGAGATTGATATTGACAGGCTTGTTGTGACAAAAAGCATAAGCAAACCAGTAAAGTCCTACAAAGGCATTCAGCCGCACATAGAAGTAATGAAGAAAATGAGGAAGAGGAATCCGAGCGACGCTCCAGGTGTGGGCGACAGAATAGGCTTTGTCATTGTCCAAGGTCTTCAATTGCTTTCAAACCGGGCTGAAGACCCGGAGTATGTAAAGGAACATGGGTTGAAGATAGACTCTAAATATTACATTGAAAACCAGCTTCTTCCGCCACTTGAAAGGGTTTTCGAGTCGATGGGGATAGACAAGTCGGAGCTTCTTGGCGTTGGCAGGCAGACGCTTTTGACATCTCTTTTTGGGAATTCTGCGAAAAAAAATGGTGGAATAATAGAGTATCCGGAAGGTGTAATATGTGAAAAATGTGGCAAGAGCTATTCAATGATGCCTCTTGTTGGCAAATGTGAAAATTGTGGGGGAGGGCTAGTTTTCTACAAAGGAGACCAAAAATCTAAAGAGTGCCTGATTTCAAGATGATTTAATCATAGGCTTGGTCAAAAGGCATGATATAATTTCCCAGACGAGTATTATCACGCCAGACTTTGTGAATGGTGTGAATAGAAGTACAAATCCGGCTGCTATTATAATCATAGTAAATTTGCTGTGCGCTTTTGCAAATCTTCCGTTTAGGGTCCTTTCAGAAACCAGTACTGTCTGAATTACGCTGATTACACACATTGAACATAGCGCAAAAACCGACTGAGAATCGATTTGCATGCCGAAAGAAGACAGCAAACCAACTGTCAGAAAGATTTCAAGGAATACTGCTAAAGATGCTGACAATGCCCCCATCTTTGACCTTTGCTTAATATACAAAAACACACCACTTGCAACTATTGCTAAAACAGAAAAGCACCCTAATACTATTGTATAAAAAATTTCTCCGTCGACGCGGTCAACCGATTCAATAAATAGCGTCTTTCCGACATTTCCGTTCAATGACATTTTTAGCAGGTTTGTCATCCTTACAGCTTCATCCAGACTGTCCTTTTCACCGATTACAGATATTGTGTCAATGCGAGCTCCGGCGATGTTCTGAGGTATGGTTAGCGCAGAAACAGACTCGCCATCTAGATAATATACAAGAAGCCCGTCTAGTATGTCGTATCCCGGTCCGTACACGACAGGAAGACCGTCTGTAATCTGCGAGAACCTTAGGCTGGCGGCCTCTGAAAGTTTTATTGGAATGTTGAACTGGTACTTTCCGCTGGGCTTGTCGTAGCTAGCGTAGCTGGATCCACCAGGCAATGCGCTAACATCTCCATTTCTAAAAACAATTCCTTCTAATGAAGCTGACTTGTTTGTGAAGTTTGATAGCCTAAATTCAACACCACCCATGTCTATGAGGTCGCCTATCTCATATACTTTACCATCAAAAGAGACGCCTTCTGATACTTTGGAGATTTTGTACGAAGACGAGCCTACCGAAATAGTGGATTCGCCTTCAGAGAACTTTGTTACAATTTCTATAACTCCTTCAAAAGTTCCATCTATCAAAAGGTCCCCTAAGTTTTTTTCATCACTGCCAGATATCTCTACTTTTTCGCTTTTAGCGATTACATCCAATCCTACAAGTCCTATCGTATCAGCTCTCTTTGAGAGCAAGTCGGATATCCATATAGCATCGCTTGATGTCATTCCCTCTTGTGCATATAACGTGAGCTTCTCTCCACCCACAACATCTTTACCAAATATAGACGACGGGCCGACTTCATGAACTCCAATTCCAATATCTCCGTTTTCCAATGCAGTACAGCTAGCTAATCCTACGCTTACACTCAGTCTTACTAAAGATCCTTTGGCAGTCATAGCCAACGCCCTTTCAAAATCTCCGACGTCGGATATCGTGTTACCATTGACATCAGTTATCAAATCCCCTATCAGCAAGTTTTCACATACCGCTTTATCAGAGAGATTGGTAACTCTGACTCCTCGTGTTTGCACTAATTCAGCCGAAATTATAAACCAGGCTGATGCAACAACAAGAAGGAGCAAAACAGCCCCCCGCAATCCTATTTTGATTAATATCACACCCTTCAAACAACCGTTATTAAATTATTCTATTAAATCCTTTTAAGTCTGAATAAAAAAAGACTATGAATTATAAGCTTAAAAATCG
>CAYRDB010000005.1:0-37077 GCA_964423085.1 uncultured archaeon | reverse complement strand
GGTGATGTGGACAACCTCACTCACGAGCTTATCAAGACTGGATTGTGGGCAAAGGCCAGGTTCAAGCCGTACAACGTTCAGGCTGTTGGAAAGAAGATTCACCCTGGAAAGCTTCACATACTGAGCGTCTTCGAGCAGAAAGTCAGGAGGATATATCTTGATTTGGGATTCACGGAAGCCAAGGGGCCGATGGTCGAGTCCAGCTTCTGGAATTTTGACGCTCTCTACCAGCCGCAGGACCATCCTGCGAGGGAGCTGGCAGACACGTTCTACATGAAGACTCCGAAATTTTCAAAGCTGCCCGAGAAGTATGTGGACGAAGTCAAAAAGGCGCACGAGAACGGGGGAAAGACCGGCTCGCTTGGATGGAGGTACAGATGGTCTGCGGATTTTGCGAGGCAGAACATAATGAGGACGCACAACACCGCAGTATCAGCAAGGAACCTGCCGAAGATTACCCCGCCCGCAAAAGTCTTCTCAATCGGAAGGGTGTACAGAAACGAGACAATAGACTACAAACACCTTCCTGAGTTCGTTCAGGTGGATGGAATAGTGGTTGATGAAAACGTCTGCTTCAGGGACTTGCTCGGATATCTGAAAGAGTTCTACAAGAGGCTTGGACTGAACAAGATAAGGTTCACGCCTTCATACTTCCCGTACACAGAGATGAGCACGCAGATAGAGGTTTATTTCGAGGACCGCAAGGAGTGGCTGGAGCTGGGGGGTTCTGGAATCTTCAGGCCGGAAGTAACCGAGCCTCTTGGAATAAAGGCTCCCGTGCTTGCATGGGGACTTGGGTTCGAAAGGCCGATAATGCTGAAGCTGGGATGGAACGACATAAGGAATTTCTATTATAGGAATGATTTGAAGATGCTGAGAGAGGTCAGCCTTGTGCAGTGAGGTAATGTCATGGCAATAGTAGAACTTGAAAAAAACGAACTTGAGAGAATGGTCGGGAGGAAGCTGTCCGAACGCGACTATATGGAAGTGATACCGATGTTCGGATGTCCGCTCGAAAAGATGGAGAAAGATTCTGTAAAGTTCGAGGTCTCTCCTAACAGGCCAGACATACTGAGCGTGGAGGGTTTCGCTAGAGCAATTAGAAACTTCAGCTCCAAGAAGCCGAAGCTTACTGACTACAAGATTGCTAAAGGGAAGACAGTGCTCAAAGTGGATACGAACGTAAAGTCCGTCAGGCCGTTCATAGGATGCGGGATAGTAAGGAACGTGAACATGACCGACGGCTTGATAGCTTCGCTGATGCAGATACAGGAAAAGCTGCACGACACGCTCGGAAGGAAAAGGAAAAAAGTGGCGATAGGTATACACGACTTTTCCAAGATAGAGCCTCCGTTCACATACAAGGCGGTGTTGCCAGAGGAGCTAAAGTTCGTTCCGCTGGATATGGATACTGGTATGACGCCCAAAGAAATACTCGAGAAGCATCCTAAGGGAGTGGACTACGCGCACATACTTGATGGCTTCAAAAAGTGGCCCATGCTGGTTGACAGCAAAGAGCGTGTGCTGAGCTTCCCGCCGATAATAAACGGGGAGCTGACCAGGGTCACGGAAAAATCGAAGACTCTTTTCATAGACATAACAGGCACAGACGAGCGCGCAGTGGACCAGGCGCTGAACATAATGGCAACGCTCTTCCTCGAAAGGGGGTGCGTGGTAGAGTCAGTGCAGATAGTGGACAAAAATAGGAAGACAAAGCCCGAGCTTGCGAGATGGAAAATTGGAGTCTCCGTTCCGTACATAAGCAAGATATTGGGAGTTGAGCTCAACAAGAGCGATATAAAGAAGCTGCTGGAAAGGATGGACATCGGATTCGACGGCAGGAGCGCGCTTGTACCTGCGTACAGGACTGATGTGATGCACCAGATGGACATAGCGGAGGATGTGGCGATTGCTTACGGATACAACAATTTTGAAATAAGAATACCAAAGGTGGCGACAATCGGGGCTCCGCTAAAGGAGAACGACTACTACTACACGATAAAACAGATACTGATTGGATGCGGATTTCAGGAAGTGATATCCCTCACGCTGTCCAATGCTAACGACGAGTTCACTAAAATGGAGGTGGAACCGAAGCCTGTGGCAGAGACTCTTAACTCGGTGACGCCTGAATGCAACATGTGCAGACGCGATGTCCTGCCATCTGTGATGGACGTGCTGTCGCAGAACCAGCACCGCGAATATCCTCAGAAAGTGTTCGAACTGGGAGACAGTGTTATTCTGGATTCTAAAGAGGAGACTGGAGTAAGGATAGTGAAAAAGCTGGCTTGCGTGATTTCAGACACCATAGTAAGCTACGCTGACATATCGTCCATACTGGATTCATTGATGGAGAACATTGGCAAAAACTACAAGCTGGAGAATGCAACCCATCCGAGCTTCATAGAAGGCAGGGTTGCCAGGATAGTGTGTAACGGAAAGCATGTAGGGTTCATTGGAGAGGTACATCCAAAGGTTCTAAAGAACTGGAAAATTGAGATGCCTGTAGCCGCTTTCGAGCTAGAACTGTACGAATAGTCACTTGCTCATCCAGCCTACAAGCCTGTCCAATATTCTCATGTTAACAGGTTTCCTGTACGAAAACTCTCGGCCTGTTATTTTGTGAGCAAGCCTGTTTATTTCTATTGCAGCGTCCGAGTTTGGCGCATAGTCCACCACCGGGCGCTTGGATGATATGCTCTCCGCGACCAGCCTGTCCTCGGGTATCTCAGATATGACCGGAACTTCCATTATGTTCCTTATCTGGTCTATGCTCAGTTCGTGGTCCCTGCTGGTCCTGCGGTTTACGACAACGCCTATTATGTTCTTGCCCATCTTTTTTGCAATGTCGGCTGTTTTCAGCGCGTCTGCGACGCTTGGTATGTTGGGATTCGTGACCAAAAGTATCTCGTCCGCAGCCTCTATTGCAGAAACCGCCTCCTTGCCCAGGCCGGCAGCCGAGTCTATGATTATGTAATCCGCCTTTCCTGTGAGGTTGAACGTGACATTCTGAAGCCTCGAAACGTCGACATCGTTAAGCGCGTCAACTGATATGCTTGCAGGTATGAATGTGAATCCGGCAGGATGCGAATACATGACGTTCTTCAGCTTCACGTCCCCTCTCAACAAATCATGCAGAGTCTTGGGAGCAAGATGCATCCCTATATGCAGCCCGAGATTAGGAGTGGTCAGGTTGCTGTCTATCGCTATGACTTTTTCCCCTATGTTTGTAAGAGCATAAGCTAAGTTGGAGCTCACAGTGGTTTTTCCAACGCCGCCTTTCCCGCCTATTACAGCGATAGTCCTCGTCATTGAATCACATTTAATATCTGGTTTGCTTGGTAAAAAAAGATGACTGCTGTCAGTGCCCCCGATGGGATTTGAACCCACGACCTTCGGATTAGAAGTCCGCCGCTCTGTCCAAGCTGAGCTACAGGGGCATGAATCAGAATGAGATTTCCTTATTTAAATCTATTAAAGGTCTCCAATACCAAGGTTCGGCGAATGCCTAACAAAATAAAAAGTGTTTTATTAGGGGCTTTCCAATTAAGTTATATGAAAGACGAACCTGTCACGATACTGGACAGGGATGTGCTAAAGGTGCTGTCCGCAGACACGAGAATGGACATACTCAAGATGCTTTCGGACGGCGGAAGGACGCCTTCATTCGTGGCGAAGAAACTAAGGAAGAGCGACTCGACGATAATAGAACATTTGAAAGCCATGGAAAAAGCCGGGCTAGTGAAAAAGACCAATGCGCCTGGAAAAAAGTGGGTTTTCTACACTCTCACTGAAAGGGGTGTCGGAATAGTTTCAAGCAAGTCTAAAAGGCTCGTGGTCATACTCGGAGTTTCGGTGTTGGCGCTTTTCGGAAGCATAGGCAGCTACATGTCACACGCAACGTCTTCGTCAGGCTTGAGAGTTGCTGGTGCTGAGAACGATGCTGTCTTTCAGGCGGCAGAAGAGGCTACGAAACTCGCATCTGCGCAAGACCAGACAATGCTTTATGTGGCCCTGGCGCTTGTCACAGCATCTGGAATAGGTTTCGGGTATTACTTTTATAGAAAAATAAGGGAGATGTCATGAAAGAAAAGAAAGCCAGAAGCAGGATAGTGATATACGCGATGGCGGCTGTTATGGTCGCTGTTCTTGCGCTGAGCTCGTCAATGCAGCTTTTCACTCCTGAATCTGGTATAAAAAAGTTCTCGTCATACGCGGAGCTTGAGGAATTTGTAAAAGCAGGCGGAGAAAGCTATGCATACAGGTCGGACTCCATGCTTGGCGCAGTGTCCGACATAGCCACTGAATCAAAGCCTGCTGCCCAGGAAAGCGTTGACTATTCCACCACAAACATACAAGTGGAGGGAGTGGATGAAGCTGACATAGTTAAGACCGACGGCAGGTACATCTACACCATATCAGGCACCAAGGTTGTCATAACCGAAGCTTATCCTGTAGAAAACGCAAGGAAAGTGTCTGAACTGGAGTTCAACACAACCGGCTATCCGCAAGAGATTTTCGTGAATGGAGACAGCCTTGTTGTGTTCGGCAATGCCAACAGCATGTACGCCGGCATTGAGAGCGAACTTTCAATAATGCCGAGATACTATTCGCAGAAGGCGTTCGTAAAAATCTACGACATTTCATCTAAGGAATCCCCGGAGCTAGATAGGGAAATATTGGTAAACGGCTATTATGTAGACTCGAGAATGATAGGGGACTATGTGTATGTGATAACAAGCGAAAGCATCTATTATGATTCGGGATTGATACCTATGCCAATGATAGAGTACGACGGAGTCTCCAAGAGGACATCGGCCACCGACATATATTACTTCGGATATCCGGACAGCTCGTACACTTTCACCAATGTGATATCAATCAATCTTTCTGAAGAGTCCGAACCTGAGATGAAGACGTTCCTTCTCGGATACAGCGAATACCTATACGTGTCCGAGAGCAACATATACATTTCGTACACAAAGAGGATCAGCAATGTCGAGCTTTATGAAAGGATAATAAATGATGCGATTATACCGAGCGTTCCTTCGAACGTAGCCAGCGAGATAGCTGAGATACAAAGATCTGACATGGACGAATACCAGAAAATGACAGAAATAGGAAAGGTCCTGTATGGTTATCTGGACTCTCTTGGACCTGAGGAGGGAGCGTCTGTAATGAAGACAATAGAGGAAAGGTCTGAGGCTGTCTACACCGAGCTTTCCAAGGAATTGGAAAAGACGGTAGTTCACAAAATAGGGATAGATGGAGGAAAAATTGAATATTTGACATCTGGAGAAGTCCCCGGATATGTGCTGGACCAGTTTTCGATGGACGAGAACAATGGATATCTCAGGATTGCTACAACAACAGGGAATTCCTGGAGGTCTGGGGCAACCTACAACCACCTATATGTTCTAGACTCGGATATGGAGATAGTCGGAAAGCTTGAGAACCTGGCAGAAGGCGAGAGCGTGCATTCCGCAAGGTTCATGGGAGACAGGGCATACATTGTCACATTCAAGCAAGTGGACCCTCTCTTTGTAATAGACCTGAGCAATCCGCAAGCCCCATCAGTGTTAGGATATCTGAAGGTCACAGGGGTGTCTGAATATCTTCACCCGTACGACAGCGAGAGATTGATAGGAATAGGAAGGGATGCTAACGAGGGTGGAGTCGTGACTGGAATGAAGATATCCATCTTCGACGTGTCTGACGTGTCCAATCCGATTGAAACTGCAAAGTACACAATAAGCGACAGCGACTCCTGGACATACTCAGAATCGCTGTACGACCACAAATCGGTTCTTTTCAGCAAATCCAAGGGTCTGCTGGTAATACCAATCCAGACGTCGAAAAGCTCGGTAGTTGACGGAGAGTACAAATGGGATTACTGGCAGGGGGCGTACGCTTTCGAAATCAGCCCGTCAAGCATATCTCTGAAAGGGAAGGTTACTCACATGAACGAGACCGCAGAATCAGAATACTACAGCCAGCCACAGGTTAGGAGGTCTCTGTACATAGAGGATACGCTCTACACAATATCGCCTAGCATGATAAAGATGAACAGTCTGGAAACAATGGAAGATGTCGGTTCGATTGAGCTTCCTTACCAGAGCTATTACTACCCGTACAGATAATCATTTTATTAGCAGGAAATCAATATTATTTTATGGCCAGAAAGGTTAGGAAAAAGTCCGGATGCTGCAACTTCTCGAAGGATATTGAAAGGCAAGTCGAGGCTTTCGGAAAGAAAATGGAAACTCTAGGAAAGGATTCTGGCCGCAAAGATGAGTTGTTCTTGAGGTTCGGAATATCCGGTCCCATAATCAAAACAATAATAAGCACGGTATTCCTGGCAATAGGCGGCTGGGTGCTTGAGTTGCTGAACGGGGTGTTGGGAAGCGTTTTCATAGCGGCGTTGTCGTACTTTGTGTTCGCATATCTGCACTGGTTCTTTCTTGCAATTCTAGTATCGTCTTACAATAGGTATTTCTCAAAAATCTACAGCTCGTATTGGGTTATATACCCATTCGGAAAAGCTGTTTCCATGACAATAGGGCTCTGGATACTCATAGGCCTGCTGGCTGTGGTCAACACAGTTCCGATGAATGCGCTGCTTAACACAATAACCACTATGCTTTACGAGAACGTGACACTCATTTTCTTCGTCCTTCTCATAGGGGGATATGTGCTGACCCTGATTAGCAGAAAATGCTGCACTTCTAGGAAGCGAAGATAGCTTTGCCAACAGTAATAACCTTTATTGCGAGAATTATTATATGGTGTCTAAAGTGGACATGAATGCTGTTGAAAAGAAATGGCAGAAAAGGTGGGAGGAAGGTAAGGCCTTCGAAGCTAAAATCGACAAAAAGAAAAGGAAATACTACGTCCTTGAGATGTATCCATATCCGTCAGCCAGCTTCCTGCACATGGGGCATGTAAGAAACTACACAATAGGAGACATCTACGCCCGATTCAAGCGCATGCAGGGGTTCAATGTCCTTTATCCGATAGGATACGACTCTTTCGGTCTTCCTGCAGAAACTGCTGCAAAGAAGAACAATATACATCCAAAAAAGTACGCCGAATCATCTATAAAGAAGATTATGGAATACCAGAAAGCTCTGGGGAACAGCTACGACTGGAACAGGGTGCTGGCCAGCCACGATCCGGAATATTACAAGTGGAATCAGTATTTTTTCCTCAAGTTGCTCGAAAGGGGGCTTGCTTACAAGAAGAGCGCGATTGTCAACTGGTGCGACAAGTGCCAGTCGACCCTGGCCGACGAGGAGTCGGCTGGCGGAAAGTGCTGGAGGTGCGACGGGGAGGTTGTGAAAAAGGAAATGAACCAGTGGTTCTTCAGGATAACAGACTATGCGGACAGGCTTCTCGAAGATTTGGAAAAAATACAGTGGCCAGAAAGGATAAAGACCATGCAAAGGAACTGGATAGGCAAGAGCCACGGCGTTGAAATAAACTTTCCTCTGGAGGGCTCAGATAAGAATCTGTCAACTTTCACTACAAGGTGCGACACAATATTCTCTGTGACATTCCTTGCTGTGGCGCCTGAAAGCCCGCTTGCAGTGGAGCTTTCAAAGGGAACCCCGCAAGAAAATGCGGTCAAGGAATTTGTGAAAAAAGTATCGAAAGAGAAGATAGAGGACAGAATCAACGAGAAGAAGGACAAGGAAGGAGTGTTCACAGGAAAGTATGCTATAAATCCTGCGACAGGAGACAGAATACCTGTATACGTTTCTAATTTTGCGGTAATGTACGGAACCGGCGTTGTGATGTGCGACGCCCACGACAAGAGGGACTTTCGCTTTGCCAGAAAGTACGGAATACCTCTCAAGTTTGTGATAAGCAAGGACGGCAAGCCAATAGACCCGAAGGACTTTGAAGACGCTTATACAGAAGATGGATTGCTGTTCAACTCTGGCGATTTCTCGGGAATGGGCAATGTGGAAGCCCTTCCGAAAATGGCGGACTGGATAGAAAAGAAGGGGATGGGTAGGAAGACGGTAAACTACAAGATAAAGGACTGGATGATATCAAGGCAGAGGTACTGGGGCACGCCCATACCTGTGGTTTACTGCAAAAAATGCGGGATGGTACCTGTTCCAGAGAAGGAGCTGCCGGTTCTGCTTCCCGAGAAGGTTGACTTTGGCTCTCCGAACCCTCTGGCGGAAAACAAGAAATTTTTCAACACAAAATGCCCGAAATGCGGCGGGACTGCGGAGCGCGAGACCGACACAATGGGAGGGTTCGTGGATTCTTCCTGGTACTTTTTGAGGTACTGCGACAGCAAGAACACAAAGGCGCCCTTCGACAGAGATAAGGTGAACTACTGGATGCCGGTCGACCAGTACATAGGAGGGACAGAACACGCAGTAATGCACCTGATATACGCAAGGTTCTTCACCAAAGTCCTCAAGGATATGGGGATTGTAAATTTCGACGAGCCGTTCACAAAGCTGTTCAACCAGGGCATAGTCTACAAGGACGGAGCCAAGATGAGCAAGAGCAAAGGAAATGTAGTTTACCAGACCGAGATATCTGACAAGTACGGTATAGACACTGCCAGGATGTTCATACTGTCCGTCTCATCTCCAGACAAGCAAATGGAGTGGAGCGACAAGGGCGTTGAGGGGAGCTTCAGAGCCATAAACAGGATAATCAAGCTAGGCGAGAATGCCTCTGCAAGAAAAACTGAAAACAAGAGGCTTGACAGCAAAATCAACAGCGCTGTAAAGATTGTCACAGAAAGCATTGAGAACTTCGAATACCCGAAGGCAATATCGGCGATTATGTCATGCGTGGACTATATGCAGAATGCCAAAGTGTCAAAGAAGGACTACGGAACAATATTGAAGCTGATATCTCCCTTCTGCCCGCACATAGCAGAGGAGATGTGGGAGAAAATCGGAAACAAGGGATTCGTCAGCCTAGCAGAATGGCCGGTGGCCGATGAGTCAAAAATAGACAAAACGTTCGAGGAGCAGGAGAAAGCTGCGGAGAAGCTTTTGGAAGATGTTAACGCGATTGCGCTGATAATGAAGTCCAAACAGGGCAAGGACGCGAAGAATGTGTACGTCTACACCCTTCCGAAGGAGCTCGAATACTACAAGGAGGGGGTTGAGGAGTTAAACAAGAATTTAATTTTCAAACTAACGTTCTTCGCTGTAAACGACAAGAAAAAATACGACCCGACAGGAAAATCGGGAAAGGCCAAACCTATGAAGCCTGCAATCTATTTGGAATAGACAATATGCAGCTTCCAATGAACATGATTTTAATCAGATGACAGTGTTCTAAATCTGGACAGCCTCTATGATTCCGCCTACAAAGAGAAGGATTACCGCCACCATCATGAATAGCGAGACATCCTTAATAACCTCGAAAAAGTTCCTTGAGAATTTCTTTGATATCGCCGCCGACACCAGACCTCCGGATATTGCTGCTATGAAATATGCGAGTATTTCCAGGCTGCCGTGAGGGAAGAAAATAAGAGCTGCTATAGGAAATGTGTGTGCCCCTCCAAGGGACGCCGTCGCCATGCCTATGGCCGCTGCCAGAACCGAGGCGTTCCACGAAAGTATGAATATCGCCCCTGCTCCGAATAGGAACGAAAACAAAAAGGCCAGCATGAATACGCCCAGATTATTGACAATTATCCTCTGGAATGTGCCGAACTCGGCGAAATTGCCGCGTATTATATTGATCTCGTTTATCTGGTCGCTGAATATGTCCTGAACTACCTCGGCAGGAAGCATTATGTATATTATGGAAAGAGAAAGTATCACGCCTAGGAAGAAAGCAGTGTATATGGTCAGTATGTCCTTGTGCCTTGACAGACAGTTCCCCACTCTTCTAGAGACCTCCATGTCGGTTTCCTCCTCTTCGGCTCGATGAAGCCTGACCATGAACGGGGTCATGGTTATTGTTATAAGGAATGCTGTGAACATCCCGATAGATTCGTTGAAGACTATGAAAGATACCACAAGGCACACAATTGATACGAGAGCGCCTATAAGGAACATTGCGAATGGGTTCCTTTCAGCAGCCTTGATGGTTATTAGCCGTTCAAGCACCATTTATAATCACACTGCGCATTAATTATATAATTAGTTGGATTGGGTGCAATAAATATGAAATTAAGCAGCAAAAAATCCATGTCCATACTACTCATGGTTCTTATGTTGGGGTCCAGCATAACAATGGGCGTTTCTAGCCTTTCCCAAACAGAAGAAAAATCGTCTTTTCCTGACGATAACGTTGTAGATTATGTGATAGATGGGACTTTAAGAAAGTCTCTCATTAGTTCTGGGTACACCATAATCGAATACAGATATCCTGCGACTTGCTCAAACTGCACCGATAAAATATCTTACATCGAATCCGCCGCGTCTTCTATGCCAGAGCAGGTCTTTGTCCAAAAGATAAGAGACAACAGCCTGTCCGAGCCTAAACTTTCTATGGACAGCTACTACGGCAGCAAAAACTTGGACAACCCCACAGTTGAGCAGATGTTCAATGCGATGTGCGATATTCTAGTATCTCCGCCTGTAGTCTGCGTGAGAAACTAGGAGAACGCGCTGTGCGTCTTCCTCATCTCCTCTTCTGTCCTTCCGAGAGATAGGGATATGCAGTCGTTCAAGGGCAGCACGCCTATCTCAAAATCTCTTATTTCATAGCCGTCTTTCATTTCATAGTGCTTTCCCTTTGGCATGATTATGCTATTATCTATGCCGGCTTTACTGACAACGCTGGAATCTGGCTTGTAAGTTATGGGAAATATCTCTCCGCAACTCTTCATACACTCGTCAACAACGTAGTTTATAAAAATGTTTTCACCCTCGCCTGTTATTGGCATTAGTATGTCTCCTTTTTTGAACTTTGGAAAGTTCTTAGATTCGATTGAGAACGCCTTCCTTCTGTCTTTCACATAGACTTCATGGTGCAGTCTTATAGCCGATATTGCAGCTATTTCAGCATTGTATCTGAATCCGGATGTGTACACGTTTCCCGACCCAGCTTGTATGCTCTTGACCAACTTACATATCTTGTCGACCTGTTGATCTAATACCTGCCCGCACTCTCCGAGATATATCATAGAATTGTAAAGTTTCTTTTCCATCAAATTGAAAGGAAACAACTTTTCATGTTTCGAACATGCATAGCTCAAAGCATCTATGAAAAAGAAAGAGCCCAACTCGAACACCGCTCCCAACTCTTCGAAAGGTGTGGGCTGACGAGGTCCAAATTCGTTCACGCTTAGCTTTTTGAAATAGTCCTTTATGTAAGGCTCGCCTGCTATTTTACCAGGCATTGTAATTACTATGTCAGATTCCTTGGCTATTCTCGATTCCGGATTTTTCGTTATGGAAACTGTCTTCATCCCATGTTTCTTAGCTATCTCAAACCTGTCCTTGTTCTTATCATCTAGCGAACCTGAAACTGTTATGAAAATGTCTTCCTTGTCTGGTTTTGTGTCGAACCCGTCTCCTGTAACATATGACGAAGTCCTACAAAGACCCTCTTCAAAATTCCTGTTGCCTCTCAGAGCAACTTTTTCAGACCTGCCAAAGCCTCCCCAATATATCGCTTTCGAGCTGTCATATAGCAAGTCTGCAAGTCTTTCTATTTTCGACCTGTCTCTTTTAACATAAAAAAGAAGAGAAGGTATTATTGAAGTGTAGTGAGTCCAGTTTTCAAAGAACAGCCCTATGTTCATGTCCGAGCAGTTTGAATCTGACATACTCTAAGATGTGAGAATCAATTTTAAATATCCAAAACTCACTCGACAATGGCTTTTATCCTTCTGACTCCAGCAGCCACAGCTTCCTCTTTCAGAATTTTGAACTTGCCCAGATGTTTGGTGTTTTCCACGTGCGGCCCCCCGCAAATCTCCTTTGAAAAATCGCCTATCGAATATACATACACCCTATCTCCATACTTGTGACCGAATGCTCCTTGCGCGATTTTCTTCGCTTTATCAGCTTCCATTTCATCTTTTCTAACAGCAAGACCTTTTACAATCTGCTCGTTGACCAAATCTTCAACCTTCTTCAGTTCTTCCTCTGTAAGTCTCCTGTCAAAGTTGAAGTCAAACCTAAGCCTTTCCGGAGTTATGTTCGCGCCCTTCTGCATTATTCCTTCGTCTTTCAGAACAACCCTCAGCGCCTGCGCGAGAAGATGAGTCGCTGTATGCAGTTTGGTAGTCTGCTCAGACGCGTCGCTCAGCCCACCCTTGAACTTTTTCTCAGCTCCTACCCTGGAAGTCTGCTGGTGCTTTTCAAACTCCTTCTCATAACCACCCAAATCGACAGTTTTGCCGTTCTCCTTTGCAAGTTCAACGGTCATCTCTATCGGGAACCCGTAGCTCTGGAAAAGAAGGAACGCCTCCTTCCCGTCTATCCTTTCGCCCTTTGCAACATGCTCGAACTTTTTCATGCCTTTTTCAAGAGTGGATGTGAACTTCTTTTCCTCCTTGCATATTTCGTCGATTATGAATTTTTTCATTTCCTCAAGGTGCGGATAGTCTTTCTTGTACGTTACTATAACAGTCTCTGCCAAAGACTTCATAAAATCTTCAGGCAGTCCCAGCACCCTTCCGTGCCTTACCGCCCTTCTTATCAGCCTGCGTAGTATGTATCCCCGATCTACATTCTTAGGAGCTATGCCTTCTGCGAGCAGGAAAACCGAAGCCCTGGCGTGGTCTGAGACTATCCTCGCGCTCCTTTCGTCGAAAGATTTGGAAGAATTCCTTACAGCATCCATCATAGGAGAGAACATACCAGTCTCATAGTCGCTGTCATTTCCATTGAGCACCGCAACAACCCGTTCCACTCCCATGCCTGTGTCCACGTTCCTTTGGCATAATTTCTCGTACTTTCCGTCAGGAGTCTTGTTGTATTGCATGAAAACATTGTTCCAGATTTCAACATACTTCCCGCAGTGGCATCCGGGCATGCACTTCTTCCCGCACGCATTCTTTCCCGTGTCGTAGAATATTTCCGTGTCGGGCCCGCAAGGCCCAGAGCTCCCAGCTATCCACCAGTTGTCCTTTTTCGGCAGAAAGAAAATCCTCTCCATAGGTATTCCAACAGACTCCCAAACCTTTGCGCTTTCCTCGTCCTTCGGAGAATCGCTGTCGCCCTCGAACACAGTGATATAAATCCTGTCCTTGTCTATGCCCAGCCATTTCTTGCTGGTTAGGAATTCGAAACTCCATGCTATCGAATCTTCTTTGAAATAGTCGCCCAGCGACCAGTTTCCAAGCATCTCGAAAAAACTATGATGGCATCCGTCCCCTACCTCGTCTATGTCATCCGTCCTTAGGCATTTCTGAACGTTTACCAGCCTCTTTCCTAGCGGATGCTTCTGTCCCATCAGAAAAGGTATCAATGGATGCATGCCTGCTGGCGTGAAAAGCACTGTCGGATCGTTCTCCGGAATCAGAGAAGCGTTCGGTATGACCGCGTGCCCCTTCTCTTTGAAGAAATCCAAATACTTTTTCTTCAGTTCTGCGGCTGTTATCATTCGACCACTACTCATTATTATTCATTAAGCTTTATGAGAAAATAGGTTTTCCTTTCATATGCCCAGGAATGAGATTACAGTCGGATTCATGTCAAGGAAGAAAAGTATGGTCGGTATGAGCAGAACGCCCATGCAGTGCGACCGCCTGACTTCGAGATATGCGCACAAGAGGCCGATTGATGTTGAAGCAAATAGTATCACCAATCCAAACGGCCCGGTCATCACTGCGACAAGAGATATTATGAAAATCATCACTACAACAGTCAGCATCTTGTAGTTCAGCCTGGCCAGCATTTTTGGTATCTTCCTGCCTAGGAAAAGGGTTATGACAGCTGCTATACCAGCCACGAAAATTATAACACACACCAGCAGCACAGTCTCCATGAACGTAGGCTCTCCAAGCACCCGCTGTATGGCCACGCTCGCGCCTGACCTGGGGTTTCCTAGCAGGTAAAGGCTGACCAAGGAGAAAGCGTCATTTGCCACGTTTATACCAGCTGTGGTAACAAGGAATCCGCGCGCGGACGAAGAGCCGCCTATGTACTGCGTCATCACAGCAGCTTCTGACACGCCCACAGCTGGAAGAAATCCAACCACTATTCCGGCAACCGACGCGAGCGCGACAGACTTTACAAGCTCCTTCCTTCCTATCTTGAGCCCGTTCTCGCTTCCCTGCTCCGGTATGCTCGACCTCTCGGAGAAGCTCACAATCATTCCGCTAAGTCCGAATAGCCCTGTCAGCACCGGGAATAGAACGTTCTGCTGGACTACTATAGACGAGTTTAGGGATAGAATACCCAAAAGTCCTGTGACAGCTATCACTATAGCAGCAGCTCCAATCTTCTTCGGAGCCCTTTCAGAAACTATCATAAACAGCACTATGCCTATGATTACAAAGTGTATGTAAGGCCTGGTGAAGTCGTAGATTACCTCGAACCATGCGGACGCGAACGAAACCACTGCTAGGCTTGTGAAGAGCGCTCCAAGCCCTCCTACCACGGTCAGCTTTATCGCTTCGTACCCGCGTCCTTCGAACAAAAGCCTGTGACCGGGAAGAACGCATAGCGCTGTGTCTGCGTCTGGAGAACCGAGGAATATTGCAGGCACCTGGTCAACAAACATCTCGGTGACCGAGACCGATATTATCAGCGCAGCTATGCAAAGAGGGTCTTCTATGAACACGGAAAATGAAAGCAGTAGCGGTATTGTCGTGTTTATGTGCATACCAGGGCAGAGACCTGCAAAAATTCCTATGCATATTCCCAGAGCTATGAACGCCAGCATTGTCAGCATACCGATCAGTCGTAAAGTATCTTGATGTCGTCGGCCTTCCTCGGAACAACCTGAAGCTGGCCCTTATACTCGCCGACCAGTCCCTCCACCTCAATGAGAGCGCCCCTTCTCAAATCCCTGGAGCTTGCGAGCTGGCTGTTCTCCCTGTCGTAAGTGGAAACGAATCCTGAGAAAAGGGGCACCTGTATCTTCGAGTCGCCGTCCTCTATGGTGAGGAATATGTGCCCGTCCTTATGGTCTGTCCGGTATGCTATGTAGCCGGCAGTTTTGACTGACATTCCGACCATCTCGAAATCTATATCAGCTATCCTTGTCGGCTCAGCCTCCATCATTGTCGCTAGAATGTATATCGACGCCAGCCCGACAGCGGAAGCTGCGACGCAAACATATACCAACTTGTTGACCATGAAAAGATAGTGGCGTGCCGGAGGGAAAATCTGCACCCACAACCGCTAGTGGTTGTTTTAAGCACCAAATGACAATTTCTTATAATGAAAGGTTTCAGCCTCTCGAGAGTACTGAGGGAGACGCCTAAAGTTTTCCTTTACTATATATTAGGTTCTATAGCGGGACTGGCTTTCGGATATATTATGTTCGCAGCAGACAGGAGTTCGCTGGAGGCTTTGCTGAACATGTGGAGCAAGAGGCTGCTATTGGGTATAGAGCTTGGCGGAGGAGACTGGAACGCGCTCTGGTTCATTTTAAACAATCTAGCAGTCATGCTGGTTGTGATAGGAGCTTCAGTGTTCATACTCGTGCAGATATCTAGAAAGCCGCTTATGATAAGGAAATTCAAGAGATTCCGCGAGCCGCCAAAAATGACCATGTTCGGACTATACATTGTTCCAATCGGAGCGATGGTTCTTAACGGATTCCTGATTGCAATGTTCGCGTCTTACATTTATCTTGCATACGGGATTGAGTCATTCACTTCGGCTGTTGTTCTTATGATACCGCATGGAATAAACGAGATACTCGCGCTCACTCTCGCATGCTCTCTGGGGATTGCGTCAATCAACGCCATCAAGCCATATGTGATGAAAGGACAGAGCGAGAAGGCGATAAAGGTGGGCAAGAGCATACTCAGGAGCAAAGCCACTTTTTACATTCTGATTATAATAGCGACCCTTATCGTTTTCAGTGGTATGGTAGAATCGCTGCTTTCGACATTGATATAGGACTAGTCCTTGTCGAAAGATATGTGCACATTAACTCCCTTGAACTCTAGGACGTCCTTGTAAGACTTGCACGCGCCGCTGAATTCGACAGTGGACGCGCCGACTTCTTTCATCAACTCTTCCTTCCTCTTTTCAAGAACTTTCAAAGTCGAATCGTCGCATGAAAGATGGAGTGCTATCCTGTCAGCCACCTGGAACTTGCCGGATTTTCTCATGCTCTGCACCTTCCTTACAAGCTCACGGAAAAGCGCGTCTTCCATCAGGTCTTTATCCATCTCAGTGTTCACGAAAACGTCAAAGCCGACAGACTCGGACTTTGCAAAATTCCCTTCCACAGACTTGGCGACCTCGACCGACTTGGCGTTGCACATCCTTACCAGCACGCTGTTAAGCTCTTTTACCGCGCTCTCGATTCCTTTGGCTGATTTAGGCACAATGACAACAGAACCGACTGGCCACCTAAGCTTGATGTCAGCCTGCTGTCTGGCTGCATTGGACATCTCCACTATCTGTTTAACAAACTCCATATCCCTTTCCAAATCAGCGTCAATCATCTTCTTGTCTGCAACAGGCCAGTCTTCCAGATGAACAGACTCCTTGCCGCTTCCAAGCTTGAGCGCAATATCCTGATACACATTCTCAGCTAGGTACGGACACATAGGAGCTAGAAGGCATGCGAGCGAGCGCACCGCTGTGTATAGCGTGTAGAAAGCCGCTGCCTTGTCCTTGCCGTCATACTCAGGCCACACCCTGTCCCTTACAATCTTGATGTACCATCTCGAAAAATCGTTCATTATAAAGTTCATAACAGATTCAGTCGCCTTGTTTGAAATCTTGCTTTCGCAAGACTCTGTGCATTCGGATATTACAGAGTTCAGCCTAGAAAGCAGCCACTTGTCTTCTGGCATGAGAGACCTTGGCTTGGTTTTTGGGGCATCCGGAACATATGTCTTAACGAAATGGAATGTGTTCTTCACAACAATGAAAGATTTGGACAGCTCCTCCAAGTCCTTCAGCTTGAAGTATGTATCGTCCCACACAGGTCTTGAAAGGTAGTAGAACCTAAGTACGTCCCTACCAGTTTTATCCACCGCGTCTTCAACAGTAACCACGTTACCCCTGCTCTTGCTCATCTTCACTCCATGCTCGTCCAAGAAGAATCCGTGAAAAAGCACGCTGTTGAACGGCCTTTTTCCAAATGTCATGATGCTGTTTATCATTGAGGAATTCCACCACCCTCTAATCTGGTCGGGCCCCTCCAAAACAAAGTCCGCTGGCCACATTTTTTCGAACTTTTCGGAATTTCCAGGATAACCAAGCGATGCCCACGATGATACCCCAGAATCAAACCAGACATCAAGCACGTCGGGCACCCTCTTCATATTTCCTCCACATTCGCAATCGAAAACTATCTTGTCTATGTGAGGTTTGTGCAAATCGTCTGGAACCTCTGGCAATTCCTTCCTAGAGCCGACCACTTTCACTTTTTTGCAATCTCCGCACACCCATATGGGCAAAGGTATGCCCCAGTACCTCTGCCTTGATATCGGCCAGTCGCTCAGGTTCTCAAGCCAGTTATTGAACCTCTGCCCGGCCCACTCGGGAATCCATTTTATATTTTTGTTCTCCTTTATCATCTGTTCGCGTATGCTGGTCACGCGGAAGAACCACTGCGGGACTGCCATCATCAAAAGCGGGCTGCTGCACCTCCAGCACATCGGATAGTCGTGCTTTATTGGTTCCTCTGCCATTAGCAGACCCCTCTGCCTAAGTTCTTCTATAATCATCCTGTCCGCTTTTTTCGCGAACACGCCCTCGTACTTGCCGCTGCCTTTTCCAAAGGTGCCGTTCATTAGTATCGGATTCACTATAGGAAGCCCGCTCTCCTTGCCCACTTTGTAGTCTTCCTGCCCGTGCCCGGGTGCTGTGTGCACAAGTCCGGTACCGTCGTCAAGAGTGACAAACTGGTCGGACAGGACAACACGATGGGCGTTCTCCAGATTCTTCTGGAATTCAAATATGTCCTCAAGCGGATGCTCGTACTCAAGACCTTCCAGCTTCTTTCCTGGAAAAGTGTCCAATATCTCGTAATCGTCTATGCCGAACTTTGGCATCAGCTTTTCCACAAGGGCCTTTCCGACTATCAGGACATCGCTTCCCGCTTTCAATCTTACATAGTCGGCCTTCGGGTTTGCCATCACGCCGGTGTTGGACGGCAGCGTCCAAGGAGTGGTAGTCCATATGACAACATATTCGTCTTTGCCTCTCACTTTGAACTTTACGTATATAGAAGTGTCTTCGACCTTCTTGTACTCTATCTCATTGTACGCGACTACAGTCTCGCAGTGCGGACACACGTGGACCGAATAGCTGTCCTGGAAAAGATATCCTTTTTCGAATGCTTTCTTGAAAGTGAACCACGCGCCCTCTATGTACTCGTTGGTGAGTGTCATGTACGGATTTTCCCAGTCCATCCACACCCCTATGTTCCTGAACTGGTCTCCCATCAATCCTATGAACCTTGTCGCGAACTCCTTGCACTTTACTATAAACTTGTCCACGCCGTATTTTTCGATGTCGTTCTTGGATTTGAACTCCAAAAGCCTCTCCACTTTGTTCTCTATGGGCACACCGTGAGTGTCCCAACCGGGCTGGTCCCAGACGTCGAACCCTTTCATCCTGAAGAAGCGCATGTAAAAGTCTTTGAGAACCTTGTTCATGGCTGTGCCAACATGTATGCTGCCTGTCGCATAAGGAGGACCGTCAAGGAAGAAGAATTTTTTGGATCCTTTCCTACCAGCTTTAGCCTTCTCGTATATGCCGTTCTTGGCCCAGAACTCGGCTATTCTGACTTCAACGTCTTTGGAGTTGTCGCTCATGCCACCACTATTAATTTGGCTTCGCGGATTTTAAAGTAATCAGCAAGACAATTATTTAAATCGATTCGGAATACGCCAACCAAAAGCCCAAAGCTTAAATCTTCTGAACAACAGTCATTATTCAATACATTGATGCATGCTACCCTGTTTGGGTGGAAAAGATGAGTGAGCAAGAGTCTATTTGTGGGTTATTTCAAGCTCTTAGGTATAATTCTAAAAACTTCGCGGGGTGTTTTTGATGGAATGTGAACTGTGCGGAAAGTCTGTAGGATCTCTGACTGAGATAATGGTTGAAGGAAGTCCTGTAAAGGTCTGTCTAAACTGCGTAAAGTTCGGCCAGGAACCTGAAAAGAAGGTTCTCAAAAAAAGGGAAAAACCTATGCCAATGTCCGAGCTTGAGAGCGAAGATTTGGCTTCGGACTATGGAACGAGGATAAAAAAGGCCAGAGAGGATAAAAAAATAAGCAGGGAGGACTTTGCCAGGGACATCGGAGAACGAGAGTCTGTGATAAAGAGGATAGAAAACAACGAGATGACACCTGATATCGAACTGGTCAAAAGAATAGAGCGTTATCTGGAAGTCAACCTTAGCGACTGATTCTGGAAGATTCCGCAATTAATAAAATCTGACGAAACGTATGAAGAAGTAGGCAGGAGATTCGAAATGAAGTTCCAGACGCCAAAGGGGACGAGAGACTACATACAGGAGGACGCTGAAAACCTCCAGAAAGTGATAGATGTTATACGATCGGTTTTCAAGACGTACGGTTTCTCTCCGCTGTTTACCCCGGCTTTCGAGGATTTCGGGCTTTTGTCAGCCAAAGGCGGGCTGGGTGAGGGTGTGAAAGACGACATTTACTATTTCAAGGACAAGTCAAACCGCGAATTGGGACTCAGATTCGATCTTACCATGCCTCTTGTCAGGGTTGTGGCGTCCAATCCTCAGATTCCAAAGCCTTTCAAAAGGTACGCGCTGGGTACTGTGTGGAGATACGACAACCCGCAAGCCATGAGATATAGGGAGTTCTGGCAGACAGACATTGACATAATAGGCAGCCAGTCTATGGCGGCTGACGCAGAATGCATAGCGGTGGTGTGCGAGTGCCTAGAAAGGCTGGGGTTCCAAGACTTTTACGTCAGGCTCAACAGCAGAAAGCTCATTCAGAGTGTTTTTTCCGAGCAGGCCGGCGACAAAATAAAGGATGTTCTCAGGATAGTGGACAAAAAGGACAAGATAGGCGAGAACGGAGTCAGAGAGGACCTGGAAAAGATTCTGGACAAGAAAGCAGTTTCCGCGATTATAAAGTTCCTGAAGATTTCCGGAGGAAGCAGCTCGATTCTGAAAAAGGTTAAGACCAAGTACGGCGACAGCGAAGGCCTCAGAGAGTTGGAGGAAATATTCGAATATTCGAAGGGATTCGGGATTGCCAAGCGCATAAAAATAGACCTATCTGTCGTGAGGGGACTGGATTATTATACCGGGCCTGTTTTCGAGATTGAAATGGGTGTTGGCGTGAGCTGCGGAGGAGGCGGAAGGTACGACAACCTAATCAGGAACGTCGGGGGCTCTGATATGGCTGCAACGGGCATATCAATAGGCGTGAGCAGGATATTCGATGTCATGAAGAACGCGAACATGTTCGAAAAGCTTGGAAGTGATGTTAAGGTCTTTGTGGCCGTAACCGACAAAAAGCTCATGAAGGAGGCGCTGAAGATATCTAGAAAAATAAGGAAGTTGAATGGGATTGAATGCGAGTCTGAGGTGTCGGATAGGAAGCTCGCAAAGCAGCTAGAATATGCGAACTCAATCGGGGCAGACTATGTGGTGATTGTGGGCGAGAATGAAATCAAGGAAGGCAAGTATGTTTTGAAGAATATGAAAATGAAATTCGAGGACAAGCTCACGATTGGTGAAATATCAAATAGGTTAAAATCACTGGCAAAGAGGAAATTTTAGCTTAATTTCACGCAGACATCATATTAGCAGACGCCTTCCTGAAAAGAAGCTCTTTCCTGTAACAAGGCCGCATTTTATGCATATTTTCTCCTTGGTTCTTTGTACAACCATGTTGTCGCATTCAGGGCAGTGCTCCATATCAACCTGATTAGACAATCGGAAAGAGGTTAAAAAAGGTTTTCCATGGTTTGAAGATTATTCTGTAAAAATTATTCCAAAAAGATTGCTTTTGAAAAATGTTTTGAAAAAATCTATGTTAAAGAGTGCAACGGAACTGCAGTGAAATAGATAAATTAATATACAGCACTATCCAATAAGATTCTGTCAGAGAAATAAAATTGAGCTACTTTTCAGTTGCTTGATTTGTGCGGTCAAAGAGCCGCTAAATCTAGAATAAAAAAGGTGATTAAATGAAAGAGAAGAAAAAGATAGTGCCAGATACGTCTATACTTATCGACAGGAAGCTGTCCGAGCTTGTTAGAAAAGGTGCTTTGAAAGATGTTGAAATAGTGATACCGGTTCCTGTGCTGGACGAGCTGCAATCGCAGGCTTCCCACGGAAGGGAAATCGGATTCATAGGTTTGGACGAGCTGAAAACTCTTCGATCAATGGCAGAGGAGAAGAACCTAAAGATAAGATTTACCGGGAAGAGGCCCAGCATAGACGACATACGTTTGGCAAAGGCCGGCAGGATGGATGCAATAATACGCGATGTCGCAAAGGACGAGAATGCCGAGTTCTATACAGCCGACTATGTGCAGGCTCTGGTGGGAGAAGCCGAGGGGGTTAAGACCAGATACATAGCCGGAGAGGTGAAGACAACGAACCTGGCTTTTGAGAAATACTTCACCGAAGACACGATAAGCGTGCACCTGAAGGAAGGCGTTAAACCGCTCGCTAAAAGGGGCAAGCCCGGTCAGTTCCAGCTTGTCGAAGTTGGAGACAAGCCGTTGAGCAGCGAGGATATAGAGGTTGTGATAAAGGAAACAGAGGACGCAATAAGAAAATCCGACAACGGCGGAGTGGAAATAAACATGCGCGGGGCGCTGGTGATTCAGCTTGGAAGCTACAGGATAGCCATTGCCAGGAAGCCGTTTTCTGACGGAAAGGAAGTCACGATTGTAAGGCCGATAGTAAAAATGAGCCTGGACGACTACAAACTTTCCGAAAAGCTTATGGAGAGGCTTACAGAGCGCGCAGAAGGTGTTATAATCGCAGGGCCTCCTGGATCGGGTAAGACTACGCTTGCCAGTGGATTGGCTGAGTTCTATATGAAAAAAGGCAAGATAGTAAAGACACTCGAATCTCCAAGGGACCTGCAGGTGGGACCTGAGATAACACAGTATGCTCCACTTGAAGGGGATTTCGCAAAAACTGCAGACATGCTCCTGCTTGTGAGGCCAGACTATTCTATATTCGACGAGGTTAGAAAACCCAGGGATTTCGAAGTGTTCGCAGACCTTAGATTGGCTGGTGTCGGAATGATAGGAGTTTTGCACGCCAGCAAAGCAATAGACGCGATTGAAAGGTTCATGGGAAAGATTGAGCTGGGTATGATACCGCACGTAATAGACACAATAATCTTCGTGAATGCAGGAAAGATAGAGAAGGTGTACGAGCTGTCTATGCTAGTAAAGGTTCCAAGCGGAATGACTGAATCCGATTTGTCTAGGCCTGTAGTAGAAGTCATGGACTTTGAAACAGGAAAGCCCGAATACGAAATATACACTTTCGGCGAGGAAAACATAGTCATACCGGTTTCAGAAAACAAGCCGTCAGCTGCGAAGAGGCTGGCCGCGGAGAGGATAATGGATGAGATTTCCAAGTACGACCCGAATGCGAAAGTGGAGGTCACATCCGAAGGTTCAGCTAAAGTGATAGTGGACAACGGTGTAATCGCTCAGTTCATAGGAAAGGAGGGGTGTAATATAAAAAAGGTTGAGGATAGGCTGGGCATACACATAGACGTAGAGCCCAGAATGGTTACTGTCGAAGGGAAAGGAGTGAACTACCAAATAAAAGAATCGGGCAACAGCATCGAGTTCGTGTTCGACGAGCGCATGATAGGCAAAACAGCCAGCATATACGTAGAGGACAGGTTCCTGTTCTCCGCAATGGTCGGAAAAAGGGGCAGAATAAAGCTGACAAAGAAATCCGATATTGGAAGAGATGTCGTAAAAGCCAAAATTAGAGGGGTTAGAATAAGGGCTATGGTCTAATATAAAATATAAGCGATAACGACCAATATTCTTAATATGAAAGCCTACATGCCTTTAGTTTTTGTGATGGGAGTTGTTTTCCTGATGCTCGTTGCAAGCGCTGGCGCATACGAGATACCGTCGCACTACCCGGGATACTTTATACCAACTGACTTCCGCATCCAGTCTTCTTATATAGTGAAGCCCGGAGAGAATTTCCAGGTGTCTATAAGCGGCAACGGACCAGCCGGTTGGTCGGGAGGGGTACACGTGCACTGGCTTTCTTCGGATGCGGAGTATGTGTCCGCCATATCAAGCAGTGGAACTGTTATAAGCCCAGGTTCTTACGGAGATTACAGTTTTGTAGAATGCGACGGTCCATACGGAATTTCGTGCACAATCACGTTGAATGCTCTAAATGACTGGGGAGAAAACATCCAGATATACTACCGAGGATGGAACTGGGACAAGGACGTCAACTGCGGTGACGGTTCGTATGACTATATGAGGGTTCCCAGCAGCGGAATCTGCTCTTCCAACTGCAAGAATTTTCCTAGCGACGTGATGGTATGCGACTCTTACTCAAAAGCTGTGCCCATACAAGGATGTATTAGAAAAGGCACACTTAATGTAGTTGGTGAACCGAGCCTTCCTGGCGAAATATGGCAGCAAGGAGATTTTGTATCAGTCACATACAAGGGCTCCACATGCACGCATTGCACAAGCCCAGTTTCAATAAGCATAAATGGCGGGGACTGTGACCTGGAATACGAACTGACAGCAAAGACAATGCCTTGCATAACATCAGATCCTAGTTATTCATCAAAATGGACACTGCCCGAAATACCTTCAGAGTGTCTGGGAGAGGAAGTTGTGCTTACAGTGAGTTCAGAAGGAATGAGCAAGTCAATGAACATGAAGCTTTCCTCCGACCCGACTAGAGACGAAAGGCCGACATATGTCCAGGGAGATTTCTCACAAGACAGTTATTATGCTCACGAAAAAATATCCTACACGGCCAAAGCTTCAGATGACAAAAACTTGGCAGAAATCGACATAATTGCTTCAATTAACGGTGAGCCGGCAGAGATTGTAAAGACATGCCAAGTTTCGGGAAAGACAGCAACATGTGATTATACAGGAGACTACTACGAGCCTGGAACAGAGATATGCATGTCTGCAAACGCAAGGGACGAAAAGGGACAAGAGCCTTACGATTGGAACCGTGAACAATCTTCATGCGTAACAGTCTGCCACCTTCCTTCAGAGACAGATGCTGGCTTAGACTATGGAAAGAAGGGCACATGCAAAGGGTGCAAATCAGAAGGGACTGACTTTTGTCCAATCGAGCAGAGCAAGGCTTTTTGCTGCAGCGGGCTGAGCGGGCAGTATTGGGTCTTCAACAAAGACCTTGGAAACGGTATGATAGAATGCTGCAAGAAGGAGTTTCCTGCCCCTGATTTAGAATGTGAGGAAGTCAGAACAGTAAACTGCAACAGATTGCTTGGCGAATATTACAGCGATGGTAAAGAGTGCCAGCTTCAGTATCATGAATGTTCAAGCACTCAAGTATGCAAAGAAGGAGCATGTGTAACTGGCAGCAAATTGCCGACTGATAACACTACCACAACTACGACAACAAGCTCCACGACTTCGACAACCACAACGACTTCTACAAGCACAACAACCACCACAATTCCCAGTGAGTGCAATGAATGTCAGACTGACTTTGACTGTTCTAATTATGGAGCGGATTACATCTGCGACACTGAAACTCACTGCTGTTACAATCCTAATCTACCCGGAGCAGAAACTGTGACACTGACAATTTCCAAGGGGCAAAATATAATAGGCGGAAACGGCCTGTCAGAGGCTGACTTTGCAGACTGCGACCTGATACACTTCAGAAGCGGGCATTCGAACTGCGATTATGACAAAAACGGATACTTTGTATATTACAACCCCTCTTCGCCAATCAACGGAGACTGTGGAAACAAGTTCTTCTCATCAGACATCATATCGCCAGGATACGGATACTACATTTATGCAGGAGAGGATTGCACTGTCACATTCAACAGGCCTTCTTCCATGAACATATTGATTCGTCCTGGGCAGAACATAATTAGCGTGCCTTCGGAGACCAGCGCGGACGACATATTGGATTTGTGCGGAGGTTCGTTTAGACACTTCAGAAGCGGGCATTCGAACTGCGATTATGACAAAAACGGATACTTTGTATATTACAACCCCTCTTCGCCAATCAACGGAGACTGTGGAAACAAGTTCTTCTCGGACAGCACAATGAAGCCGTTCGTAGGATACTACTTGTATTATGATGGAACTGGAGACTGTACTATAACATTCCAAGATGGCGTGCTTATAACGCCTTAGAGAAAGTCCATATCGAACTTTTCTAGCAGGGGCCTGAAAAGTCTGCTCGCATTCATGATAAATCCGGTGGACTTTTCTGAGCAGAACATCATTTTCCTTAAAGCCAGTCCTTTCTTTATCGGGCCTTCCAACTGCCGTTTCCATTTATCGTCATACTCCTTCCTAAGAAAAGCTGCGCTAAAGTCATCTGACTGTACGGACTTCACGCACGCGTTAGCGCAGTATGAAGCGCCTATCAGCGAATAGACTATTCCTCCTCCTGAGAACGGCTTGACCTGGCAGGCAGCGTCGCCGACAACCATGGCATTATCTGCAACAGTGTCGGCAATACCGAAGTTTATCATGCCCCCGACATCCGGCTTCACTTCCTTGCCGACTCTGAATTTGGAGAACTTTTTGAAATGTTCCAGTGCTCGAGTCTTTGTTGCAATCCCAAGCCTCGCTGATGAAGCGCTTGTCGGTATGAGCCAAGCAAAAAACCCAGGAGCCACGTCTGAACCGAACCACATTTCCACAGCATCCGGCTCGAACCCACCATCCACATTGGCCTGAACTCCAACAAGATGGTTCTGTGGTATCGTCATCCCAGATCTCTTTGCGACCAGCGAATTCGGCCCGTCGGCTCCCACAAGGAGCTTTGACTCCAAAGATTCCTTCGTAGTCTTCAGCATCAAACTTTCCTTGACTGAGTGGCTCAGGAACTTGGTCGACCTAAACGCGCTTGCTCCTTCAGCCCTGGCTCTTGAAAAGAGCTCCTTGTCCAGCTTCTCGCGATTTATTACATGTACCGGATTTTTGGATTGTAGCTCGAACTTTGGTTTAGATTCAAACCCGTAAAAGAACTTCGCCCGCCTAACTTCGTTCAAGAAAATCTCGCCAGGCAGATTGGGCAACATCCCTTTCAACCTGTGGCTTACAAGGCCTGCGCACTGAACCGGCTTTCCGACATCGTCATGCTCCTCTAGAACAGCAACCTTCAATCCTTTTTTAGCAGCCAGTTCGGCAGTCCTGCAACCTGCAACTCCGGCGCCTACTATAACAACATCTAACATTATAATCTACTTTCCGTAATTCCTTTTCTGAATTCCGAACCACCTTATGGCTTTTTCCAGCTCCGCTTTAGAAAAGTCGGGCCAAAGCGTCTTTGTCACATAAATTTCAGCATAAGCTGCCTGCCAGAGCATAAAGTTGGACAATCTCGAATATCCGCCTGTCCTTATCACAAGGTCTATTGGTATCGGAACCAGCAAGTTCCTCTCGATGTCCTTTGAAGTGACTTCCACCCTACCCTTTTCTATTGCCTTCTGCGCTATTTTCTTTATAACTTCTGTCATTTCAAACTGGCTGCCGTATGCAACCATGAGATTCAGCACTTTCTTCTGATACTTAGCAGTCCTTTCCATGAGTTTGCCCATCAGATTTCTAACTTTCGGCGGTATCCTTTCAAGGTCGCCCACACACCTTAAGCTGATTTGATACTTGTCCAGGATACTTTTGTCCCCTCGGCTTTTTTCAAGATTTTTCAGGTAGTTGTAAAAAAGGTCGAAAAGCTCGTCCACTTCCTTCTTCGGCCTGTCTAGGTTCTCGGTGGACATTACATATGCTGATACCTGCGGGACCCCTAGTTCCATGCACCATTTCAGGAACCTGTCGAGGTTCTTCGCGCCCTCCCTGTGGCCAAGCCAAGAAAATTTCTTGTGGTTCTCTCCTGCCCAACGCCTGTTCCCGTCCAGAATAACCGCCAAATGGTTTGGTACAACAAGTTCGCTCTTCATGACCGTCACCAAGTACCTATTAGTTCGGAAAAAGTTTATTTAAGCCTTATCAATCTGGAGTGTGTTATAGGTTTTGCGCCTGCTTTTGTCATCAAGAAATCATTTTCGTACCTGCACCCGCCAACTCCCTTTACATACACCCCAGGCTCGATTGTGAAGACCATTCCTGGTTTGAAGCGTATGCTCTTGATTATTTTCCATCGTTTCACCCCTTTCTTAGTCATCTTCCTGCCTTTTCTGGGCTTGGCTAGAGAAGGAAGTTCGTGTATGTCTAAACCTATCCCATGCCCGAGATAGTGGCAAACTTTGTAGCCTCGTTTCGATATGAAACGTTCGAACATCTCTTGCAGTTTCCAGCAATACACTCCTGGTTTCGCGCTCTTAACAGCAAGCTTGGACATCTGCATTATAGTGTCAATCATCCTTTCCTCTTTTTTTCCAATTTCTCCCTTCACGAATGGGACAGTTATGTCCGTGCGATACCCCTTGTACATCGCCCCGAAATCAGCATACCCTATTCCTCTAACCCTCTTTATCGAAGGTTTGGGGTGAATACAGACACCACGCTTGCCGCACGTGACTATGGTCGGGAATGCGTTCTTCGCCCCATGCTTCCTGATGTTCCTGTCTATTGCAGCCGCCAGCTCCTTCTCGTTCACATCTTTCTTCAGCTTCCTTTCAAGAACGTCTATGCAAGAGTCAGTTATAGCAGCCGATCTTTTCAGTATGGATATCTCCTTAGGAGTCTTTATTATTCTCTCTAGCTGTTTTTCGATGTCCGGTCTCATAGGAATCAGAGAAGCCACTTGCCGTTTTTCATAACGACCTTCCCGTCTGCGTACACCCTGCTACCCTTGCCCATGGTCTTGAAAAAGTCCCAGTGTATGGTGGCTGTGTTCTTTCCACCATATAGCCGGTTGTCCCCTATAGCCATATGTATGGTACCTAGTATCTTCTCGTCAACGATTATCATTCCGCCTGTCGGCTTAGCCCTAGGATTGGTCCCTATGCCCAGCTCGGCGATAGTTGTTTTTTTACCAGAAGCGTGCTTCATTATATCTTCGAAATTTTTCTGCCCCTGGTTTATTTTATATTTGGCCACATTACCATTCTTGAACTCGAAAAGCACACCTTTGACCTGCTTGCCATAATGGTACATACAAGGAAGGTCGAAAAATATCCTTCCGTTTGCGGAATTCTCTACAGGCGCCACGAATATCTCGCCGGCAGGCAGGTTCATGTATCCTATCTTCTCCTTGTCCACTATCCCGCTGTCGTTAAGGAACTCCCTACCCTTGACTGAAAACTCCAAATCAGTCTTATCTCCAACAATCCTGATTTTGTCCACGCCCTTGAACTCTTTCATCAGCCTCTCGTTGAAGCGGTATATGGACTTGAAATCTGCACCCAAAGTCTTCCAGAATATATCTTCCAGTTTTTTGAAAGATGTTCCCATAGCCTTGGCATCCTCCTCGGTAGGGAAGCCTATGAGCGCCGACTTGAGCGTCTTTTTCAAAAGTTTCTTCTCCTTTAGGTTTTTCAAAGGCTTCACTGCCTTCCTCCTTATCTCTATCTTCTTCTGCGGTATCTGCCTGGCCACAAACGGATTGGAGTCGTCTATGTGCATCTCCGCATTCACGACTTTCAGATTGGAATACCCCATCCTCGGTTTTTGCTTGAGGAATGCTGGATTGATGTCCTTGTATATCCTAAGCGAAAGCTCGTCGCTTCCGTAGCTTATTGTCGGCTGGGCGCCCACCATGCTGCACTCGTATGCCAGCATCTCGGCGAATCCCAGCGATTTCGGACCGGCTGTTATCAAAACAACATCCTTAGGTTTTATGTTAAAATTGAGTCTAACCATGTTCTTTGCAGCTTTCTGCATCACGTTTTTGGAAACCATATGCTTATTAAATTGGAGTTCCGACAATAAAATACTATGCAAGGACCCGTAGCTCAGTTTGGACAGAGCAGTTGCCTCCTAAGCAGAAGGTCGTGGGTTCAAATCCCACCGGGCCCGCTCATATCCAGGTGAAAGATTCTTAATTTCAGACTACAAAATAGAATCATATGATTGCCACAATAATAGGAGTTATAATACTGGCCATAGTCGTGTATGTTAGCATCAGGGTTCTTAAAAACGCCATAGTCGGAGTGGCGCTCATAGCGCTTGTTGTTGTGGGCAGCTTCTTCATATTCGGCTCTTTTCCGGACATGAGCGGAATACCCGTAATAGGAGGATTTCTGGAGGGCATACCGACCACGACTGGGGACGCTGTGGCCATAATAAAGAACGTTTTTCACAGATTCGACATTCTAGAGGTTTCAAGGGATGCCGAAAACAGGATTATGGTGACCGTAGCCAACACCGGTAGGATGGATTTGTCAGGATTTGAGGTCTTAATAGACGGCGAGACGGCAAATGTTATAAACAGCCCTATCGACCCCCTCGGTTCGGGTAAGGTGACGACAATACAGACTGACTGGAAGGGCATTTATGAAAACGTAACAGTCTTGTGCAACCAGACAAGCTCAGAATACATTCGACCCTAATTTATTTGGCGCAAAACTGCATATCTTATATAGGATATAGTATGAAATCGTCTTTCCTGATTGCGGCAATTGCATTCATATTAATTTCTACTCCAGCTCTTGCTGTGACATTCGACGCTTCGATTTATCCCCTGACTATAAACGCGGTCAGCGAAAACAATCTGGTGAACTTTACAATAGACAACACTGGCGCCGCCGGCATAGTCCAGGTTAACATAACACTGCCTTCAGGATTCAGCTATTACGGAAGCCCTGGTACGGATGTCAGCGATACCATAGTTCTATACACACCTCCAGAAAGTGGACCAAGATGGTACAACAGAACCACACAAAGCGTAATAAATGCCGGAGAAAGCTCGAGTTTCTGGTTCAAGGTTGTCACAGGATCAGCTGGAGACTACGAATTCAAAATCTCGGTCGCTGACACTTCAAACGAGATTACATCAAAGAATGTGACAGTCACTGCCACCGATCAGACGGCTCCGACATGGTCGCAAAACCTGACTAGTCCGAGCTCTCCGGCGACTTACGCTCCTGGAAACGACTACATATTCAATGTTACATGGTACGAGAACGATGGAATGGAGAGCGTGTACTTCGAATGGAGCGAAAATTTCAACTTCACTAACGCGACCACACCAGCTGTGAATAATCTGGGCTCCGGGAAATACAGCATACTGCTTTCAGACCTAAGCGCTGGCAACTATACTTATAGATGGTACGCATACGACGCAAGTGGGCATGGAAACTCGACTGCCCTGGTCAACTACAATATCACAGCATCGCCGAATCCTATAAAGATGTACCTCAATGGCAACGAAAACCAGAGCATAACAATAAACCAGGGTGAGCAAATAAACGTGACCGTTGTTGGAGGGGCTGTCGAATTGTACAGAAATGAAACCCGTGTTAGCAACCCGTACCTAGACATCCTTCCAATAGGGCAGTACATATTCAAGGCTAACTCTACAGGCAACTCGAACTACACAAGCAGCGCAGGGTCCAGCTACACCCTAAAGGTAAGCTATCCTGCTCCAAAATATTCAATATCATCGTACATACCAACAACATGGCACTTGAACTCTTACGCAACATGGAATGTCAGCTGGAGCGATTCTAACGACGCAAACGGATTCAGCGTATCTGTCATAGAGCTCAACTATAGCGGCAGCGTAGCGAACTATACAATGGCTAGGCTCTCTGGGACGAACACCGCAACTTATGAGCTAAACCTTTCGGCTCCCATGACCATTACTTGGAGGATTTACGGAAACAACTCTTATAATGTATGGAATTCCACTTCCATCAACACTGTGACAGCAGGGAAAATAACTCCACAAATAACGCTGACTTCCAATCCGTCTTGGCTGGTCGCCAGAGGAACGCAGACATCGGTTTTCTGCGATGCGGACGGCGTCTCAGTGGTTCTCTACAGGGAAGGTTTGCAAGTTAGCAACCCGGACATACAAACGCTGGGATCGGGTAGCTACTTTTACTGGTGCAACAGCAGCTCATCCACCAACTACACTTCGGCCAGCGCATCTTCGATATTGAAAGTTCTCAGATACTACGGGGATGTTTCATTTTCAAGCGCTAATAGCACAGTGTCTGTGTATCAGGGATCCAATGCTAGCGCTGTAGTGGTTGTGGAGAACACAGGAAACGCATCTCAGACAGTCAACTTCACTATAGAAGGAATAGACAATAACTGGTACTCGCTGAACGCGAGCGAAGCCTCAACGGGCATCGGACAGAAGGCATCATTTTTGGTGAACTTTACAATAGGCGAGTCCGTGGACTTTGGAGAGTACCACGGCATGTTCAAGGCCTCCGGAACGAACAGCACGGCAACTCGCAACTTCACGCTTCGAATACTTCCGACCGGAATATCTGAAAATGCAATAGCCAACGACTTGGCTATATACAAGGCGAATATGACAAAAGTCTGGTCTCAGATAAACGCCACCAAAGGGGTTGTAGACTACACCGCAGCTGAGTTAATAATAATCGACGCCAAGGAAATGATAGAGCTGGCCGAAAGCTATATAGAGAACGGGGATTACTTCAGCGCTTACCTGCTTTTTGATGAAATATCATCCCTTATAAGCGACTCCGAGAGCGCGCTAAGCGCAGCAATGCAGAGCGCAGGCGTCACTGCCGAAACCCTGGAGCCCATGCCAATGTGGCTGATTGCGACAATAGCAGTCATAGTCATATCGCTAGTAGGTTTCCTTATATACCTTCTATGGCCGCAGCCGGGATACAATCCGAAAACGGGAAAATACAAACCGAGCAACCAAAAGAGCGTTGCGTCTATGATAAAAGGCAAGATTCCGAATCCCAGAAGGGGAAACATAATAGAGATATCCGAGCTAAAGTTCAATGCGAAAAGCTCGTACGCGCCGAAGACATCGATTATTGAAAAAATTAAATCGGGTATAAAGCATCTGTTTAAAAAGAAAAATAAAGGCGGAGACTATATCAGCCTATCCGAAGCAGATGTCGCAGGCGCACAGTGACGGGCACGCTGACTCGTGGAGCTTGCACAAAAGACCCTCTTCCCTTATCGTTTTGCATATTGCGCAGAACCTTTTATGTAGGTCTTTCGGGCCGACTTCTCCTACTGATATGTCGTGAGCCAGCCTCTTCACAAGCTCCATGACCTTTTGGTTTGAAGTTATGATTTTAGTCCGCTGCCCCCTTAGATCCCTCCTATATTGTGAAATGGCAGGCTGCGTCATTCCCAGTTTCTTGGATATCTCCACCTGGCTGAGATTGTAACTGGTAGAAAGTTCGTCTGCTATTATCGCACGGAGAGCTGGAAGCACGTTAGACACGATTATTTCACAAAAAGTCTTCATAGTCTTAACTATCTGCTAGCTGACTTAAATATAACATTGTTATAAAAAGGCAGGTAAACGCGAAGGGACAAATAAAAAAGTGTCAGACTTGTCAGAAACTGTGAAATCTTTGAAAAAAGACTACTTCGCAGACCTTATGAAAATGACTATTTCTCATAATTTCAAACCGGTAACAGAATACGCTCTTGAGCTGTTCGGATTCCCGATGTCCGGATACCCAAACAATCGCGGCACCTGCATGAAAAAAATGCTGTCTGATATCGACGGTGTTCTTAACACAACAAGCCTGTTTGGAGAGTACATGAAATCTCTATATTCCAGAAACCCTATGATTAAACTAAACCGCAGCAGGCTAGAAGGCGCGCTGAAAGGGCTAGGTCCTGAAAATGTCGACGGTCCTGTGGAAGAGTTCAGTCGCATACTCTCAGATTCAAGGCTTTCTCTTATCGACCATCTTATGTCATGCAAATATGCTGCAGAGAATGTAGAAATCACCAGAAATGCGATACCCTACCTGCGAGGTCTGAAAAGAATGTGTTATGATGTTGAATTTTTCAGCGGATCTCCTGACACCGCAGTAAAGATGTTCGTCGCAGGAAGGCTTGGTATTGATTGGCTGAATCAATCTTCTGTGTTTGATTGCGCGAGAGGGAGCGACTATGTATTCGACGAGTACGGCAATTTTCTGAGAATAATGCCCATGCTTTACGAATACAAAAAGGTGGCCGCCGAGAAGGTGCTTGAAGAGAGCGTGGGCACGAAAAACGGTATAAACATGGTGATATCAGACGACCCAGGCGACTTTAAAATGGTCCAGTCTTTCATAAACCCGTTCATACTAGCAGGGGAGAGCTGCGACATTCCGGATTCGGTTAGCGTGGCTGTGCCCGAAGCCAGAAACGACATGCTGGAGTTGCTGCCTGTGATAAGAAAAGCTGAAATGGCGCTATGCTTTTCGCTGGGACACACATTAGAGCATCAAAGACTGATGCTTTCAGAAGCCCTATCAATGAAGTCTGCGTGCGAAAAAATGACTTCTCAGAAAGAAGACATAGAAGATGCTAGGGATTCTGCATTAAGCCATATGAAAAAATACAAAGAGCTTTCAAGAAAGATTTTCAGCACTTCGGACGGGTTCACAGGAATAGACAAAATAGCCAGGAAGCTTGAAACTTCCAAAGAAAAGGACAGCATATCCGCTCTGTCTTATATGCTGCTCGAAACTTTCAACAACTATTCTCCGCATGCCGAAATAGCTGAGCATTTGATGAAATATTTCCGATAAAAAAAATCGTATACCTTTATATCGGAAGAAAATAAAATTAATTTCAGATTAATATGGCAAAAAAGAAAGCAACTAAAGCCAAGAAAGCAAAGAAGAAAAAGTGAATCAAAGATTTTTTATTTTTTTTACTTTATTAAATCACAAACCTAATTCTATAGCATGGACGACGAAGCGTTGAAGAATTATAAAAAAGCCAAATCTGTGTATGAGAGCGTCTCGCTTTTCGCAAAGCCTCTTGTCAAGGAGGGAGCATCCGCTCTAGAGATTGTGGAAAAAATAGAGGGCAAAATCAAAGAGCTGGGATGCGGGATAGCTTTCCCTACTAACATTTCAATCAACGACCACGCCGCCCACTACACTCCGGACATAAACGACTCCACAAAGCTAGAAGACGGAGATATTGTAAAAATCGACATAGGGGTTCACTCTGAAGGCTATATTTGCGACAGCGCGTTCACGGTTTGCATCAACCAGAAAACCCATCCTTTAATAGATGCTGCGGAGAAGGCTCTTGAGGAATCGTTGAAAGTTATAAAGCCGGGCGTCAGGATATGCGATGTCTCCGAAGTAGTTGAAAGCGTGCTTGAGGGCACTGGATTCAATCCGATAAGGAACTTGTGCGGCCACGGCTTGGACAGGTATGTCACGCACGCTGATTTCTCAATACCGAACGGAAGGAACAAAATAACAGAGGAGATAAGCGGCGGAAGGGCGCTTGCAATGGAGGTTTTCGTCACAGACGGAGTCGGTTGGGTGAAGGATTCTTATCCTGTGTTGATATTCGGCTACTTGCAGGACAAGCCAATCAGGCTTCCAGAAGGCAGAAAAATACTCCAGGCTGCGAGGGACGACTTTAGCTCTCTTCCTTTCGCCAAAAGATGGATTGGAAACATGGGAATATCTCAGCTTAAGATAGACATGTCTCTCAAGCAGCTGATAGAAGCCGGAGCAATACGGGAATACCCCATACTCAAAGAAGAGTCGGGTGGTTTGGTGGCTCAGGCTGAAACCACTATAATAATTTAGACAGCATCGACATTGCTCAAGCGGCCGTAATGCTCCTCTATGAAAACTATGGGATTGAACATATAACCTTCTGAAGTTCTTGTCACAGACTGCCCTATGTCGAAATCAACTACTAGAGTGATTGTCTCGGCTGCGCCAATCTCGAAAATTTGGGAAAACTCTCTGATTTCAGGAACTATCAGCGAATAAGTTTTAGGTGTGTATACGCCAGTTAGCGTGTTCTTCACAGATATGCTGCCGTCAGAAAATCCAACCCTTAAAGAAGTATAATTACCTGCATCTAGCTCTGCTTCGGAAATCTTGGCGAAAGTCTCTGTATACTTTAGTATATCCAACCTTTTCTCTCCGCTAAACACATATTCCCAGTCGGAGCTTCCGTTCCTGAGAAGTTCCACAGAAGTCACGGTAAAGTTCATGCTAGTCACAACGCCTCCTCCCGGTATTTTGTGGGCATCGTCCTTGAATACGACTACCAAAGTTCCACTGTCCCTGAGATTAGGTTGCAAAGTAGTTGTTGTAGTAGTTGTCGTCGGAGTTATGTCTGACTCGAATTCTATGTTATAAAGAACTATGGAAACTATGGCGAATGCCAAAGCAACAACCAAAATTATCTTTACATCAGAGTTAATTTTTTTCGGCATATTTAATATTGAACTATTAATAATAAAATAACGCATTAAAAATTAAACAAAGGAGGTTTGTTTATGGCTTATTCACATGTAAACAGCAAAGGGCAGACTTACTGGCTGCATACAAGAGAAGGAAGGGGCGGAGCGAAGCTTTTCTTCTTCAGCAAGAGCCAGGATGATTCAACCGATTTGCCGGAAAACTACCAAGTGATAGAGGGCCCGACTGGTCTTCCGATGGTAAAGAAAAAGTAGTGGATTTTTTTATTTGAAATTTTACAACCATGTTCCTAAACGGGGCATGGCTTTCTATTTCACATAATTTAGTTAACCCTAAATAAACAGGACGACAATTTTTAAATGATGCAAAAGCAATGTGACAACTGCAAGGGCTCTGTGAAGACAGTGGGTAAGCTGTTCAAAGTAAAGTTCATGATGCTCTGCAAGTCCTGCAGAAGAAAAGGCAGAGTGCTCAAGCTTTCCAAATAAGCCTGCTTTTGCCGACTTTCTTTTCGCTTATTTCAACAAGACCTATTTCATTCATATGATTCACAAACTTTCTTAGAGCTCGATCTGTGACAGGGAATACGCCTTCCTTTTCGGCCAGCTCGCAGTACCTCTCGTATAATTTTCCGGCGGGCCATTTCTTCCCATCTTCCAAGACAGTTAGCAAAATCTTTTCATGCTCGCTTATTCGCTCCTTCAATATCTGCGGTTTGGCTTCTTGAACGCTCTTCACAATGTCTTTTGCGTGAGCAACGCAAACCTTAGAGGACTTTGAGCTGTCTGCGCATCTTCCTGCTTTCAAAAGGCATTGTAGGCCGATTCTAACATCCCCTCCTTTCTTCACAGCATGGTTCGCGCATAGTGTCACAACAGCGCTTTCGTAAGAGCGGAATGCCTCTTTCGCTCGCTCGTCTAGTATGTCCTTCATCTCCGAAAAATTGTAAGGTTTGAACTCTATCTCTTCCATATCCATGCTGCTCTTTATCCTAGGCTCGACCTCTGCGAAAACTCGGCTGTTGTTTGATATGCAAACCAAACCGAGTGGCGTTTTGACATACTGGTTTATTCTGAGAAGATCGTACAGCGCGGATGTATCCAGCTGGTCCACCTCGTCAAGGCACACTACGACGCCCTTCAGTCCTTTTTTTACAGCCTCTACAAGCTTGCCCACTATCTCGTCCTTGCTCCACCCCCTCCTCTGGACAAACATTCCCATTTCAAGTATCAACTGAGTGAGAAGCGCCGTAGTGGTGCGGAAGTCCCAGCAGTTTATGTACACGCACTTTACGCTCTCGCTGTAGTTTTCAAACTCGCGAAAAACGTTCTTGACAACTGCTGTCTTTCCTATTCCTGGCGAGCCGTATATGAACATGTTCTGCGGTTTTCTCCCTTTGGATACCGGGAGTAGGTTCCTAGCTATCTGTCTTACCTGATCTTCCCTGTGGGGAAGCATTACAGGAACATGCTCCGTGGATAGAACATCCTCGTTCTTGAATACGGACGA
>CAYRDB010000004.1:0-37192 GCA_964423085.1 uncultured archaeon | reverse complement strand
AGCATAGAAACGGGAGAATTATAATTCCTATTGACAAAACAGCCCTTGCTAAAACCTGGATATCGGACTTGTTTTTAACCCAGTATTTCATCATGGTCCTTCCATACCAGAAGTACTTTGAAAAAACCTCTTTCCACGAGTCTATCACAGAGTGCCTCAGCTCCAGCCTCTTATCAGTGTCCTTTCCAAGTATGGAGTCTTCGACAATGTCTATAAAGTCCTTCTCGAACTTTCCATCTGCGTCTAAAAACAGTATGTAGTCACCACTGGCCGCTTTCCAGCCTATGTTTCTCGCGTTGGCGGGGCTCCTGTCGTTGCCCGTCTCTTTCAGCATAGAAATTCTGCTATCCTTTTCAATAAAACTCTCAACAACTCCCACAGTGCCGTCCTTAGATCCGCCGTCGACTACTATTATTTCATGAGGCAAGGCGCTCTGTTCAAGAAGGCTTTCCAGGCATTTTCCAATCCTTTCCTCCTCGTTGTAGCAGGCTATGACAACGGATATTTTAGGCCTCATATATATCTATAGAGCCCATCAAGAGTTAAAAATTAAACCTACAAATTCGTATCAGGAATAGCGGTAATATGAAGGTTATAACTGTCGCAGAGGGATATCCCCCGGAAACCGGCGGAGGTTCTATATACGCGTACGAACTTCCAAGAAGGCTGGCGAAACATGGCATAAAGACTTTGGTTCTGACAGGGCCTTCAGACGAAGACTATGTCGACGAAAATAACGAGAACGTTTCTGTCATGCGTTTAAATGTGCCAAAGTACACTAAAGCCGGGTTTTCTTTTTCGCCAAACAGGTTCAAGTTCATTTTCGATGCCGTACGAAAGTGCTATTCCATGAGGGATGAATGCGATATCTTCCACTTCCATTCGGGAATGTCTGCAAAAATAGTGGCATGGACACTTAGAAACATATTCAGAGTGAAAAAGCCTTTTGTCATGACATTTTTGGGCACATTCATAGGATACTACAAAAAACTTCACCCAGTCCCTGTATCAAACCTTTTTGATTTTCTAAGCAAGACACTTATAGTCGGTTCTAAATTCGACAGTTTCATAGTGGTCGACGACGGCACCCATGCATACGAGATGTTGCAAAAAGAGAGGGTTAAAGCTAGAATAAAGAAGCACTATCAGTGCGTGGATTGCGACATGTTCAAGCCAGACAATGCTGAAAAAGGAAGCGGGAAGGTGGTTGGATACATAGGTCGTTTTGATCCTATGAAAGGTGTTGATATTTTCATAAAATCATTGCCAGCAGTTTTCAAACAAGTTCCTGAATCAAGAGCAGTCTTAGTTGGCGACGGTCCACTGATGCCAGATATGAAAGAACTTGCAGACAAACTAGGTATATCAGAAAGAGTTGAATTCGTCGGCTCTGTTGAGCACGAAAGAACACCATATTACATGAATCTCTCCGACTGCCTTGTTTTCAGCGACATAAGGTCCTTCGATAATAGGGATTTGATGAGCCTGACCCACTGCGAGAGCATGGCGTGCGGTTCGCTTATTATCAACTCGGCCAGGCCCAGAAAAGAGTGGGGGGTTGACACGTGGATTTGCATAGATGCTCCTGACCAGAAAGAAATATCATCAAAGATAGTCGACGTTTTGAAGCATCCTGAAAAGTATTCACATCTTGCGAAGAACGCCAGGGATGTCGCTCTTAGGTATTTCAGTTGGGACGCCGTTGTGAACATCTACAAAGAAGAGCTCGAACACCTGGATAAAAGTGGGAGAAAATGAAAGGGCACATTCCGGCATTGTTGTGTGTATTATACGCAATTGCCATATTCTCGGTTTCTTCAATACCAGGAGGCGATGTTCCAGGCGTTGAAGGGAATGACATGAGCTTGTTACATATACCAATGTTTTTCATTCTAAGCTATCTTATTTTCAGGACACTTGAAAAAAAGGGGGTTATTTTTGCAGTGGCTATCGCGATAATTCTTTCTACTCTATATGGGGTATTTGACGAGATACATCAGATTTACGTTCCAGGTAGGGATTTCAGCACTCTTGATATTTTTCTCGACTTTTTCGGGTCATCTATCATAGTATTTAAGGTTTGGCACAAATCAAATCTTTTAATCAACTTTAGAGGTAGAATAATAAGATTATAGGAATCAAATCTAAACCTAGAATCGCTCGGGTGAAAAAATGAAGATACTGTTGTTGAATCCACCTTTCATGCCAAAATATTCCAGGAACTCTAGGTCTCCTGCTGTAACAAAAGGAGGGACTATATACTATCCTATATGGCTTTCTTACGCTGCCGGCGTTTTGGAAAAAGAGGGCTTTGAAGTAAAACTGCTAGACGCTGCGGCAAAGAAGCTGAATTTGGAACAGGTCTCTGAGATAGCCGCAAGTTTTGGGCCTGAAATGATAGTTGTCGACACATCCACACCTAGCATAAAAAACGATGTAATGGTTGCATCGAAGCTGAAGAACGTGACAAAGGCATTTTCTGTGATGGTAGGCACTCATGTATCGGCTCTTCCTGAAGAGACTCTTCAGATGGACGATAATATAGATGCTGTTGCAACTCACGAATACGATTACACTTTGGCAGAATTGGCAAAATGCATAGCCCACAAAAAGGAGCTCAAAAATGTGAAAGGAATAGTTTACAGAGATAACAATGAAAAAATAGTTCACAACGAGCCGCGTCCGATGGCTGAAAACCTGGACAACCTTCCTTTTGTGACATCGGTTTACAGGAAGCATTTGGACATAAATGACTACTTTTATTCTTCAGCCAGCCATCCGATGGTGATGATAATAACCGGTAGAGGATGCCCGTTCAGGTGCTTTTGGTGCAACTGGCCACAGGTTTTTCACGGCCATGCTTACAGGCTCAGGAGCGCTGAAAATGTTGTCGAAGAGTTCGAGTACATCGTCAACAATTTGCCATCGGTGAAGGAAGTAGGAATAGAAGACGATACCCTTACAGCTGACATAGAGAGGGTAAGGAAGATATGCATGCTGCTAATAGAGAAGGGCATAAACAAGAAAATAAAATGGTACGCGAATGTTAGGGTGACGCTTGACATAGAAACAATGAAGATTATGAAAGATGCGGGGTGCAGGCTCTTGATACCCGGGTATGAAAGCGGCGTTCAGGATATACTTGACAACGCCAGAAAGGGGATAACACTGGAACAGTCAAGGCAGTTTTCTAGGAACGCAAAGGAGGCAGGCCTGCTAGTGCACGGATGCTTTATAATAGGCATAAAAGGCGAAACAAAGGAGACAGCGATGAAGACAATAGAGTTCGCAAAGGAGCTGGATCCGGACGACGCCCAGTTCTTCCCTCTTATAGTCTATCCCGGCACAGAAGCTTATGAATGGGCTCAGAAGAACAAGTACCTGACCACAAACGACTTTTCTAAATGGAATACGAAAGAAGGCTGGCACAACTCACTTGTAACCACACCGGAACTATCTAAAGAGGATGTGTTGAAGTTGTGCAATATAGCTAGAAACGAGTTCTATCTTAGACCGAAGTTTATATTGAAGACGCTTAGGCTTATGCTCACAAGCTGGGGTGAAGTAAAGAGGGTTTTCAAAGCAACTCCTATTTTCATAAAATCTGTTTTGAAAAGTTTAAAGTGATTATTGGATGAACATAAAGGAAAAACTGGTTTCAAACGCCACATATCTGGCATTGAACTGGATAGCAATAACTGTAATACCAGTTGTTTTTTGGTTCATAATAGGTAAGACGCTCCCACCAGAATCTTATGGTATAATAGCCACTTCTTTACAGGTTGCGATATTCTTGTCTTTTATAGCATGCTTCGGGTTCCCAACAGTTTTGGACAAGTTGTTGCCTGAACTGTTGGAGAAAGGCGAAAAAGACAAGGTCCAGGGATTGATAAACCACACGACAAAGGTTACATTGGCTCTGGTAATTGGCATAACAGCAGTGTCTCTGATTTTATCCGAGCAAATAACTGCTATGCTGAATCTTGATTTTTACATATTCCTAGCGATAATCGCGATTTTTATAGCCAATACAGCAGGTAACTATTTCAAGAACATATATTTCGGCTTCCAGGACATGAAAAAAATATTCCTTACAAACTTCTTCGGCCAGGTTACGAGAATTGTGGTCATGGTTTTGTTGATATACCTTGGGGCATCCCACTTTGGGGCGCTTGGCGGTTGCTTTATGTGCTTTTTTGTAATATTCATTACTAGGGTCGACTTTAAGAGAATTTATAGAATTTCTAAGAAAGTTACTGTGGACAAAAAATTGATTTACGCATATGCCGTACCTAATCTGATATATCTGATACTTGTCCAGCTTTATGCCAATACTCAAAACATAATTCTGACTTCAATGACAACCGCGACTTTGAGCGGTCTTTTCGGCGTAGCAATCACAATATCTGCAATTGTTCCTACATTACCCCATATAGTAATATCGTCAATATTTCCAGTAATGTCAAAATTATGCGGTTCATTTGAAGCCAAAAAGAGGCAGTTGTATTTATTAAAAATAGTTTTCAGATATTCTCTAGTCGTTGTTCTTCCGATAGCTGTTTCCATATTGATGTTTTCAGATTATGTCGTTCTTCTCGTGTCCAGTCCCGAATATATACAATCGGCATCATTCCTTATGTTTTTGGTACCAGCTGAAATACTGATAGCTATAAGCGCATTATTCCTTTCTTCATTATACGCCATAGGAGAGCCAAGAAAACAGACATATGGATGGGCGATTGTCACTTCGATATACGTGCCTACAGTCTTGGTTCTTACCTACATGCTTTCTGCCACTGGATTAGCAATCGCGTACCTATCTTCGGCGGTATTGCTGTTTTCAATAAGCTTAATATTTGTAAGAAAGTCGCTTGGTTTCAAATTCCCTGTTCTAGACATAGGGAAAATATTTCTGGCAATTGTGCTATTTATTACAATGCTGCTTCTATTGAAACCGGTCGTCTCTTATTTGGAACCATACAGCATACTGTTTCAGTACGCAACAATAGCAGCGATTGTTGCAGTATCTGGAATATCTTATTTAATAGTCCTAATAAAAGCAAATTTCTTGATTAAGGAAGATTTGGAAGTTCTTGGAATACTCTCCAAAAAAATTAAAATATTGAAGAAGCCTCTGCGAAAGTTAGAGAATGTTTTTTCTAAATACGCAACGCGTTCCTACAAGGAACTTGACAACCTTTAAATTTTAATCGGTTAAATTACAACTGTTAGGAGAGATGGATAATGAAGCTTTTGGTGTGTGGTGGAGCAGGTTTTATAGGGAGTAATTTTATAAGGCATATGCTAAATACAAACAAAGACATAAAGATAATAAACTACGACAAGTTGACATATGCCGGCAACATAGATAATTTAAAAGATGTGGAAAAAGATTCAAGATATACATTTGTAAAGGCTGACATAGTAGATTCTGAAAAAATGGAAAAATTCGTTAAGATGTCAGATTATGTTATAAACTTCGCCGCTGAAACACATGTCGACAAAGGGATACACGAAGATTTGAAACCTTTTGTAATGACCAATGTTTTGGGCGTCCAAAATATTTTGGATGCTGTATCAAAATACAATATCAAGAAATATCTTCAAGTGTCTACTGATGAAGTTTATGGATCTTTGAAATTAGAAGATAAATCAAAGTTCACAGAAAATAATAAAATACAGCCAAATGCCTTATACGCGGCTGCAAAAGCTGGCGGAGATCTTTTATGTAATGCTCATTTCAACACTTACGGAACTCCAGTCGTAGTTACCCATTGTTCTAACAACTATGGACCTTTCCAATATCCAGAGAAGCTTATACCATTTTTCACAATCAGAGCAATTAACGACATGTCACTTCCGCTCTATGGAGATGGAAAAAACGTTAGGGATTGGATATGGGTTCTTGATCATTGCAAGGCTCTTGAAATTCTATTAAAGGACGGAGTTCCTGGAGAAATTTATAATATAGGAGCAAACAACGAGAGAAGTAATCTGGAAATAAGCAAGATGATACTGGAAATATTGGGTAAACCAGAGTCTTTGATAACTTTCGTAAAAGACAGGCCCGGACATGATAGGAGATATGCTATAGATGCCAGTAAGATAAGGAATGAATTCGGATGGGAACCCGAATATACTAGAGATAATTTTATGCAAGCCCTTGAAGTTACAATTGATTGGTATGTCAAAAATAAATCTTGGACAGACTCTTTAAACTCCAGAGAGCTAAATCCACATATAACAAAAGAGTGATTTAATGGATATAGAGACTGGTATAGATGGTTTGAAAATAAAATTTAACAAGGTAAACTCTGATGAAAGAGGAGTTCTTTGCGAGATTGCAAAACCAGAAAATGACGACTTTCTGAAGTCTGGTATAAAGAACATTTATGCATCTATAGCGACTGGCAAGAATGTTCCTAGAGCTGGTCACTTTCATTTCAAAAATATAGAAAACTTTTATACACTTTCTGGAACTGCTCTTTGGATTTTCAAGGATTATAGGAAAGATTCCCCAACTTTTGGGAAGATGTTTAAAATAATATTGGGATTTAATTCTCCAGAAGGTTTATCTAAAAATATAGATGTTGTGACTATAGACAAATCGCAGATGGCTCAAATACTAGTACCGAATGGTGTATATCATATATATTGGCCAATGAATGATGAGAAAGTAATAGTTTTAGCTTTGGCATCAGAAAACTACGATGAGAAAGATTATTGGAGAGCCGACAATAAAGAGATGGAGTCAATAAATAAAATTGCAGAAAGTGTTTTGAAATGAAAGGCGTAATATTGGCTGGTGGCACTGGAAAGAGACTGTTTCCACTTACAAAAGTCAGCAATAAACATCTTCTTCCAGTATACAATAGTCCAATGATATATTATCCAATTCAGACTCTTGTGAAAGCTGGTATCAAAGATATAATGATTATTACTGGCGGAGAGAACATAGGAGATTTTCTAAGACTTCTTGGGAGCGGAATCGATTTTGGGGCGAAATTCACATATGGTTGCCAGGATGGAAGTGGAGGAATACCAGTAGCTCTCAATGTCGCAAAAGATTTTGTTGGTTCTGATAAGTTTGTAGTCATACTTGGAGACAACATAATGGAGTGCGATATAAAAAAACATGTAGAAAAATTCTTCAAAAGCGCTAAAGGTTCTCATATATTGATTAAAAAGGTCGATGATCCAAGCCGTTTTGGTCTGGTAGAAATAAGTGACGGAAAAGTCGAGAAAGCTGTAGAGAAACCTGAGAACCCTACAACAGATTTTGCTATAACAGGAGTTTATATGTTTGACAAAAAAGTTTTCGATATGATACCTAAATTGAAACCATCTAAAAGAAATGAGTTAGAGATAACGGATATCATAAACAATTATGCTGAAAATGATGATATATCTTTCGACATGATAGAAGGGTTTTGGATAGACGCAGGAACTTTTGATTCTTTATTCAAAGCCAATGAATTCTTTTCAAAAGTGGGTAAATGATACAAGTTTTCAAGCCATCAATCACAGAAAGAGAAATAGATGCAGTCGTTAAAGTGATGAAAAGTGGATGGATTGGATTGGGTCCAGAAACGGAAAAGTTTGAAAAACAATTTTCAAATTTCATAGGAACTAAATATGCAGTTGGATTGAACTCTGCGACAGCAGGCTTACATCTTGCGGTCAGAGCTTTAGGGATAAACTCTGGTGAGATAATTGTACCAGCTATAACTTTTATTTCAACAGCGTTCGCTGCTAGTTACAACAATGCATCGCCCGTTTTTGCTGATGTTTGTGAAGATACTTTGAACATAGATGTTGATGATATAAAAAGAAAAATAACTCCAAAAACAAAAGCAATAATACCAGTGCATTTTGGAGGTCATCCGTGTGAGATGGATGAAATAACCGAGATAGCAAATGAGCATGATATAAAGGTTATAGAGGATTCTTCGCACGCGCTTGGGGCAGAATATCGCGGGAGAAAAGTTGGGACATTGGGTGATATTTCTGTTTTTAGTTTTCACGCGGTAAAAAATATAGGTACTTGCGATGGTGGTGCGGTAACAACCAATGATAAATTGATAGATGAAAAACTGCGTAGAATGAGGTGGTGTGGTATAAACAAATCTACTTTTCAGAGGTCGGAAAAATCTTATTCTTGGTATTATGAAGTAGGCGAGCTGGGTTGGAAATATCATATGAATGACATAACAGCTGCTATAGCGTCAGTTCAATTGGAAAGAATAAATGAACTAAATGGTAGGAGAACGGAGATAGTGAAGATGTACAAAAAAGGTCTTTCTGGTTTGGACTGGTTGGAGCTTCCTGTAGAAAAGGATTATGTAAAGAGCTCATTTCACAATTTTGTCGTCAAAGTAGAAAAAAGAGACAGTTTAATGGAGTTCTTAGACAAAAATGGAATTTCTACTGGCGTTCACTACATGCCACTTAATATGCATCCAATTTTTAAGAGGATTAAGTCAAAAGTACCGATTGCAGAAAAGGTGTGGAAAAATATAGTGACACTTCCACTATATCCTGATATGACAGATGATGATGTGAATAAAGTAATAGGGCATGTAAATGATTTTAGCGGTAATGTTTAGTGATTTTATGAATTTTCCATTCTGCTCTATATTGGTTCTAAATTACAACGGTAAGAAATATCTTAATAGATGCTTTAATGCAATTCAAAAAATAAATTATCAAAAAGATAGATACGAAGTTATAATGATAGACAATTGCTCTTCTGATGGTTCTGTTGAAATGGTTAATAAGAAATTTCCGTGGGTTAAGACACTTTTTCTTGAAAAAAACTATGGATTTGGTGAAGGGTTCAATCGCGGGATAGAGATAGCAAATGGGGAGTATATAATAATACTCAACAATGACACCATGGTAGATAAAGACTGGCTGATAGAACTTGTAAAAGTCGCCAACACAGACAAAAAGATAGGAATATGTGGCTCAAAAATATCAGACGAGAAGCTAGGTGATGTCGGTGAAGGTCATATAAACTTTCTTGGGACGCCTTCACAAAAAGACAATGAGAATGTCACAAAGTGTTTTTGGATATCAGACTGTTCTATGTTGATAAAGAAGGAAGTTATAAAAAAGCTGGGCAGGCTATATGATCCATCATTTTTCATGTATTTTGAGGAAGTGGACGTTTGTTGGAGAGCTATGCTTTTAGGGTATGATGTTTACTATGTTCCAAATTCATTGGTTCACCATACTGGTTCAGCGTCATCATCGAAGGCAGGAAGCATAATGAAGTTCTACCACTACAGGAACAAGATATGGACGTTCAAGAAGAACTTGCGGTTCCCGTTGGACGCTATTATGATGGTGCCGATATCAGCTATGACTTTGGCAATGATAGCCTACTGGACCGTTTTGGGCAAGTGGGATCAGGGAATACGTGTTATGAAGTATGTGTTCTTGCGAAAGGAAAAGAACCCAGTCGTAAGAAAGGTGCCACTAAAAGATCAGATACGGCTTTTCTTCAAGTGAGCTATGCTACTCCTGAGAAAGCTACTAGAACGAAAGCTGCTTCTATAAGCATAAGCGCTATTGTCACATGCTTTTCTGTCATCGGTTTTATGTTCATAATTATGTGTGTAATCGAGTATATTTTTCTCCCGTATGGTGGGTCGAGCTTTCCATCTTCCCTCAGCTTTCCGAGGCAGCTGGCCTTTAGTTTAGATCTGGCTTTCAATAAGAACTCTATCGCGAACGGTATCATCAATATCAGTCCGAACTTTTCCATATTACCTACTATTATTCCAGATGCGACTATTGCCCCAAGAAGATAGGTAAGGCTGTCCCCCGGCAGGAACTTTGCTGGGAACCAGTTGTACTTCATGAACGCTAGTAAGGCCGCAAAAGACGTCAAGAAAACAGCCGCTCCAATACTCCCGTTCAGAAACGCGAACGCGCCTAGACCAAGCATGTATACTATACCCATTCCGCTTTCGGATCCGTTGAATCCGCCTAGGAGGTTTATAGCATTGCTTATCACAACAACGCATGCTGGTATTAGAAGAAGCGGGTATAGTATGCCCAACTCAACATTTCCTATGAAAGGAAAAGACATCATAGTTTCGCCTGCGTTTACAACCATGAGAGGTACTGCAGCAGGCAACGTAAGCAGGGGCTTCGCCCATTGCGGGAAACCGACTCTTATATCCAATCCTTCCTTTGTCATGACAGCTCGCGCTTTGACGTTCAGGTCGTCCAGTAGACCGACAATGGTCACAATCAGCATGCTGGATATAACAGCTAGAAGATTTGTGGTGTCCGGGCCAGATCCGTACATGAACGTGGTCAGTCCGATGTATGTCAGCATTCCAGATAGTATTCCAAAAACAACACAAAGCCCCCCGCTAGTCGGCAGTTTCGGCCTGTCCTTTTTATGTAGGTCCAATCCAACTATCCCGCCAGCTTTTAGAAACTGCATAAAGTATGGCGCTATTGCAAAAGTCACACCGAATGACACGAGCATTGATGCGATTAATATAATCATTTAACCACAGTTCAATATACGATTTCGTAAATTATATTTCCGTCACAATAGCCCTTTTGAACGCATTCCTGCAATGAAGGTCCGTTCTCATATATTTTAACAAAAGTTTCTGGGTTGCTTTCCAATAGGTTGATGTACTCTATTGAGTATGATTCTGAAAGGGCTTGATTGCTTATAGAGAACTTTTGTATGAAAATATGGGTTATCCCGTTGCTTTTAGCTGTCTGGAGTATGTGCGTGACATTGTTGCTAGCCGAAATATCTGGGTCGTTTCCTGTTGTAGCCCTGTTGCAGTTATAAGAAGCCCTGTAAGACCAGACTGTTGTGATTAAGGCGTCCTCGGGGAGGTTTTCGTCTATCCAGTCACACGCCTCGAAAAACGATGGCGAGAAATTCTTCACAGCATAAAGGCTGTCTATCTTGACGTATGCTGTAAACGAACCGATTATTATAACAGCTATGAAAACAGCGACAGCCAGGTGCTTTTGCCTGCTCTTTATCGCGTTGTATATTGCGTCAAAGTATTTGGCCGCTATTATCGCTATTATAGGCGTCCACATCAGAGAGAACCTGGCAGTGTCCTCGGCCCTCTTGGTTATGGTGAAGAAAAGAACTGCGAAAATCAGCATCATAGCTATTAAGGAAAAGTTCATTATGTTCTCCTTTGATTTTTTCATCAGCGCCGCGCCTACTATGAATAGGCCTCCCATTAGCGCGAATATGATAAACCAGATGTTGCCGTATGCGAATTCTAGGTAGCTGCTAAGGCCCATGTCGAAAACGTTCGCTTCAGATCCGGTCTTTTCGGTTCTGCCCTCGAAGCTGTACTCGGATTCCAATGTGCTTATCTGGCAACCGCTTAAGTCAAAAATATTGTCTGTTACGAAGCTGACTATTGGTATGCCGTAGCATATCGGAGTTCCATAGTATACGTAGCTCCTTAGGAAAGACGCGGCTGGTATGAGCAGCATTATAACTATCATCGGAAGATAGTGCTTCAGCATAGGCAGGATTTTCTTGCCTCGTAAGAAATAGTACAAGAACGTTAGTATAACAAACGCGTATGCGGCGTATCCAGTCAGTTTTGTCATAAACGCGAGCGCTCCGAACGCGCCGGCAACCAGCATGTGCAGATTCCTACCGCTTTTGAGTGACAGAGCAAACGTGAAAACAAACATTATCGTGAAGAATGTCACAAGTGCGTCGGTGTAGAACAGGACAGAGTATGTGACAAACGACGGTATTGTAACGAGTATTATTGCAGCCAATGCGCCCATCTTCGGGTTGTAAAAGTGCTTGACCGTTATGTATGTAGCTATTCCAGTGAGGACTGATATGAGTGGGGTCAGCAGCTTGATGGCTATCTCGCTCATACCAGTCATAATCATTATCCCGCCTTCGAGTATGTTCCAGAAAGGCGGTCTGGTGAACCCGTCTTTCCATACATCAGTTTCGGTTATCGGAGTCCAGACAGGATATTCCACATTCTGGGCTATCCATCTCGCCATGCTGGTGTGATACCCCTCGTCACCGAACGATATTGGAGTAGTCAGCGTAAGGTGGGCCTCAAGTATGAATATCACTGCCAGAAACGCGACAAGCAGTAAAGCTTCGGGCTTCCTTATTTCAAAAGTTATTTCCGCCAAATTTACGCACCCATCAAGATAACTAAAGTTTAGTATTAAAAGCATTTAATTAAAAGCTAATGGTACACTAGCTCCTTCACCACTCCCGCGAACCATGCGATGTTCCTTAATACTGCGAAAATCGGCATTGCGAAAGCCTGAACCCTTCCGGTCTTCTTGTACATTCTTATTGCAACTGGTATGCAAAGAAGAGCGGTTGTGACAATGAACATGCGCAAGCTGAAATACTCCTCGAAAAGCTGGCCGTGCCTTTTCCTATGAGTAACCCTGTACGCAGAGTGCTCTATCCTGCGGCTGAACCACTTCTTTATGCTGTCGTTCACATGGTTGTGGTAAACGCGCACCCTGTTAGTGTGGAATATCTTGAAGCCAGCCTTTGTGAACTTTATTGAAAAATCCCAGTCTTCTCCTGTAGCCTCTCCCGTGCTGTAGTCCTTGAATCCGCCTATTGATTCGAAAGCATCCCTCTTCATTGCCAGGCAGGTCGTGGCAGCTATCTCGACGTAGTTCTCCCCCATTCTGTCGAACCTGTCCTCATACTCCAATCCGGTAGCTATGCCAATCAAGTTGCCTTTTTTCGGAGCCAAGGGCTTGCCTGATATGGCGTCTGTGTCTATCTCTTCAAACATCCCAACAAGCTCCGTGAATGTGTCCTTCATCACAGTACAGTCAGAATCCAAAAAGAACAGTATTTCCCCCTTTGACGCCTTGACACCTGCGTTCCTTTTCTGCCCAACGCCCTTCAGCTTTGGCGTATGGAGAGTCCTTATCCCGCTTATATGCTCATTTATGCGGTCGCTGACAAGGACTATTTCAACACTTTTGTAAGGCTGTGTGAGTATCGATTGCACGCATTCCTTAACCTGATTGACATTGTCCCTGAATGGTATTATCACAGAAATCATAGTGTTTCTACGCTCTGTTTCTAAACTGTCTGCCGACATTATTAACAACTATACACTGAAGAATTATATAAAAGATTCAAAAAAGCCTTTGATTAAAAAGGTTTAAATGTCTTTTTGGAGCACATAATTAAAGGTTGATATGGAAGTCGTAGTCCTTTGCGGAGGCAGGGGGATAAGGATGTATCCTGCCACCGAGCACATGCCGAAGCCTCTAATCGAGGTTGGCGGAAAGCCCATACTATGGCACATAATGAACCAGTACTCAAAACACGGGCACAACGATTTCATACTTCTTCTTGGGTTCAAGGGCGAAATGATTAGAGATTATTTTTCAAAAAAAGAGAACATTGCCCCCGAATGGAATATAACTTTTCTCGACACCGGCCTGGAGTCTAGAAAAGGCGACAGGATAAGGATGGCGAAGGATTCGATAAAGGGCGACAAGTTTCTTTTGGCGTATGGTGACGACCTATGCGACGTTGACATAAACAGTGTCATCAAAATGCATGAAGAGAACTCGAAGAAAGTCACTTTCACAGGGGTGAGGCTCGTTTCAAACTTCGGGGTCTTAGAAATGGACGAGAACAATGTCATACGCGGTTTCAAGGAAAAGCCCGTTCTGGACCACTGGATAAGCGGAGGATATCTTGTCATGAACAAGGAAGTCATAGACTCTATAAAGCCGGGAATGGACGAAACCGATGCGTTCGACGTGCTGTCCAAGGAAGGGCAGGTCCAGGCTTACAAGCACGAAGGCTTCTGGAAAACTATGAACACTATAAAAGACGTACAGGAATTAAACGACATGTGGAACAACGGCAATTTACAAAAGTACATATCGAAGGAAAAATCCTAGGCAGATTTCAGGTATTTTTCATACCACGATATCGTGTTTTTCAATCCTTCTTCCAGACTGAATTTCGGCTGCCATCCTAGAATCTTGCCAGCTTTCTCGCTTGACAGGTACTGCTTGTCTATCTCCGCGTCAGGCTTTTTCGTTCCCTGAACGTCGGCTTTCAGATTTTTCCCAGAAACTTTTATTATCTTGTTGACCAACTCGAGCATGTTTATTGGCGAGTTGCTGCCAAAATTGAACGCCTCTCCTATGACTTGCTTGGAGTCCATCTTTTCAGCCAGAGTCAGGTAGGCGTTGGCTGCGTCCTCTACGTAGATAAAGTCCCTGACAGGCGTCCCATCGCTTCTTATTATCGGATTCTCATCCGCAAGCACCGACCTAATCGAGCCTGGCACTATCCTCAAAAAGTTCATGTCACCTCCTCCGTAGATGTTGCAGCATCTCGTTATAGCGATAGGCAGTCCGTACGTTGTTGCATATGTCTGCGCAATTCTCTCAACGCAAACCTTTGATGCATCGTATGGGTAAGCCGCCAGCAGGGGATGAGTCTCCTTTATCGGAAGCTCTACAGGCTCTCCATAAACCTTGTCTGTGGAAGCTATCACCATTCTCTTAAGAGCTCCAGAGTTCCTTGCAGCTTCCATCACATTCCAGCTCCCTCTGACGTTTATGTCGAAAGTCGATGTTGGAGAAGTCTTCGCAATAGTGACCTGAGTCTGCGCTGCCAGATGAAAGCATGTGTCAATCTCGTATTCGTCAAAAACCCTTTTTACGCTGCTATAATCCAGTATGTCCCCGTTTGCTATGGCTCCGAGCTTTTCATATATTCCCATAGTCCTTAGCGGCATGTTAGGTATTTCATCCCTTACAAATGCTATTACGTTCGCACCCTTCTCAACAAGGCTTTTTGCAATCCAAGTCCCAACAAATCCGGTTATTCCGGTTATCAGAACATTCTTATTGGTCCAGTCCATAAAACCACGTTTATTATCTCTTGTCCCGACAGTTATTTAAGCTCTTATATAGCTTGTCAAAATCTGCATAAAACTTTTTCCATGAATACCGCCTGGCGAGTTTCCTGTTTTGGTCGCCTTGCGCTCTTGCTTTTTTTGGATCATCCAGACAGCACATAACACCTTTCGCGATTCCAGCCGCGTCTTTCGGGACCACTTTCACACCACACTGCCCTATGTCTATGGTAGAAACTATCGGGCATCCGGAAGCCATAGCCTCGAGAAGGGCCAAACTGAACCCCTCGTTTAGCGAACTGCACACGAACACGCCCGCTTTGCTGTAGGTTTCAATAAGCTTGTCGTAAGGCACAGTTCCTGGGGCACGTACATTTTTTGGAAGCTTCTTTCCTTTGAAATTTCCGAGAAGCAGAAAGTCCACTTTCGGCAGCATTCTGGCAGCTTCTAGGAGGTAGCCTATACCTTTTGTCTTAATAGTGGGCTCGTCCATGCAAAAGTTCCCCACAAAAAGAGCATTTTTTCCACGTTTGGGCTGGATTTTGGAGAATTTTTCGTGGTCTATCCCAGGACTGATCATCGATATCCTGTTTTTAGGCACGCCCATTCCAATTCCTATTTTTTTTGAAGATTTGTTCTGGAAAACCCACTGATCGAACCCTCTGGTTAGGATCGCTCTCTCGAAAATTTCGAACATCCTTCCAACTATCGGGCCTCTGATGTCCCTCCAGTACTTTCCAAAAATGTGGTGTATCCAGCAGCAAATAGGCTTTCCGAGAATTTTTGCGGCAATAAACGAAGGCAATGCCATGTTGCCGCTGCTGGTCTGTATGACATCCGCTTCCCTGGCATGCTTCAATATTGTAGGAAAAGAAATTATGTTCATCAAGTACCTGTTTGCTGGTATCCTGACAGTTTCAACGCCACCATAGCTTTTTTCATCAGGATTTCCACTTGTAACAACTTTGACCGAGTGTCCATCGTCTGCCATTTTCTTAGCCAGCCTGTACACGAGAGCTTCTCCCCCTCCGGCCACGTTTGGCGGGAATAGCTCGTGAGTTATCAAAATCCTCATTGAAGTCGCCTATAAATCGGTTCTCCACCTTATGATAATTTTAATAAGCTTGCCTTATTTAATAGTTATAAAGTGTCTGACATGGATTCTGAAGAACGTGGAGAAACTGGCAAACTGTTCAGATTGCCAGGCAAGTCTCTTTTGACATCAAAAGAGTTCATATCGTCTTTGTTAGTTTTGGCGTCCCTTTTGGGAATAATGTATCTTGCTTTTTATGTCCGTTCTGGAACGCTTGATTTGCCGACCGTCTTGGACTATGATCCATGGTGGTTCTTCAGGCACGCATCTGAGATAGTCGAAAACAACATGGCCATACCTTCGTGGGATGAACTGAGCCATTTCCCTCCAGGCAGGCCTTACGAAGCTTTCCAAGGATGGTCCTACACCATTGCGATTTTCTATCAAATTCTTAACTCTATTATAGGGTTCACACTAACCGAAACTGCAAAATGGTCCACAATCATAATGGCGGCAGCGGCAGTTGTGCCGGCATACCTTCTCGGTAGGAAATTTTCCAACAAGCTGGGAGGCGTTTGTACCGCATTGTTCGCTGTTTTGACACCTGCTTTGATAAGCGTGTCCATGGCTGGATATAGTGACAGCGACATGGTAGTGGCTTTCTACACCTTGCTGTCGGTTTATGCAATGGTTTTGGCCATGGAAAAGAAGCCATCGCTTAAGGCTTTGCCATACTACATATTTGCAGTTCTGGTGAATCTAGCATTTGTTTTCACCTGGGGGTTCGGATGGATAATACAGATATTCTTCTCTGGGTTCATTGTAGCTGTGATAATTTTCAGAGCAGTTGAGCAGATTATACACAACCGAAAGCTGAGGCTGGACACATCGGAGCTTTTTAAAGAAAAATGGATGATAGTTTCGCTGGTCGCGATAATACTTGCTACAAACATAGCAGGAACGCTCATGGGAATGAGCAACATATTCGAGACATCCGGTCTAGGATTGCAGGTGACTGAAGGCACGGGTCTTATTGTAAACATTTCGGTCGCAGAGCTGCAGAATGTTAACATTTTGAGCGCTGAAGGTCTGCAGTCTATAGTGGAGCGTGTGGGTCTAGCGCCAACGATATTCACAATATTCTTGCCTTTTCTATTCTTATACAAGCTGTACAAAAAGGAGAAAATAAGCTCTTCTGAAGTGTTTCTTCTGATATGGATTATGACAACATTCTTCCTGATAAACTTCGGAGTCAGGTTTTCAATATTGTTCTCCACAGCTTCCGCAGTGGCTGCGGGCTATTTGATAGGTAAAACCCCTGCGTATCTTGACAGACGCCTGCTAAAATCCACATTTTTCGCATTCACTTCAGTCTTGATAATAATATTCGTATCAAACTCGTTGCTTACCGGGTACAGCATGACAGATATGGGAATAAGCGAGAACTGGTATTCTGCACTTGATTGGATAAAAACTGAGACAGACCCAGAAGCTCTGATAGTCACATGGTGGGATCCTGGCCATATTATAGCAGGATACACAGACCATAGGGTCATGGGCGACGGAGCTCACTGCGGGCAGGGTGTCGGAGCGTGCCTGCCTTACGGGCATGACATTAGGATACAGGACATGGGGAGGGTGTTCTCTATAAGCGACGAAGATGAAGCCGTTTCAATACTTGAGAAATATAAAGGGCTGAGCGATGAGCAGTGTTCAGAACTCCAAAGCATATACGGTGACCAGTTTCCTGTGGAAATGTGCGAACCAGTACCTGAAATGTACATAGTCGCAAGCAGCGACCTTATTCAAAAGTACTACTGGTTGAGCTACTTTGGAAACGGAGGGAAAGATGGCAGGAGCTACTGGCAGATGCAGTTGACAGATTATGACCAAGAGCAGAATGTGTTAGAATACGCAAATGGGCAGGTTTCGCTTGTGTACAACAACGGTACATTTTTCCCGGTAATGAACATGCCAGAATATAGAATAAGAAATTCGATAGTTTCCCAAATCGTGTACTTTGAGAACGGCGAGGTGAAACATTACGAATTTGACGAGGAAGATATGATAGACGGACTTGTCTGGGCGAATCAAGGTTTCGGTAATATATTTTTCATGGACGCATTGACCAGAGACTCGATATTCAACAGGATGTTCTTCTTCGACGGTGAAGGGTTGGAACATTTCGAACTGGTGTACAGCAATCCAGAGATACGCGTTTTCAAAGTGTTGTGGTAGGACAGTGTAAGTTATGGATCAAGTACAAGTCAGAAAAATGAAGCTCGCCGATTTTTTCAGGCTCGGAAAAAAAATACGCGAATACTATGGCGAAGATTTTGCAGGAGACAGCGTTTTCATAAGGAAGGACAGGTCTTTTCAAGGTCTAATCAACCACTGCTACCAAAAATTGTGTCTTTTTACCTCGCTGGCTTTTGGAAGATCTCCGATAGACTATACGGTTTCTTTGGCCTCTGTGAACGGTGAAATAGTCGCAGTTTGCTGGCATAGAGGAAGCGACAAGCGGGTAGGGATTTTCGTCAACTCCAAATATAGGAAAATGGGTATAGGATATAAAGTGGCGTCAAAATTATGCGAGATAGTCAAGGACGAAATGAAGATAATTTATGACGACTACAATCATGGATTGAAGATATTTTCCAAACTAGGATTTGAGAAAAAATCAACGATTATAGAGATGGTAAGGAATAAGCAATTATAAAGAATGGAAAGAAATATAAATTATGGATTTTCCAGTGCTTCCTTTTGAGAGGATAATAAAAAAAGCCGGCGCCAAGCGGGTTGCTTACGAAGCGGCCGAAGAGATGGCAAAAGTAATGGAAAATAAGATATACATGATAGCGGAGGAAGCCGCGGCTCTGGCTAAGCATGCCGGCAGGAAGACTGTTTTAGCGGATGATGTCAGGCTGGCGAGAAGAAAATTCCAGTGAAGACAACTCTTTAATCTCTAACCCTACATATAGTTTTATGGCCAGCCTTGATGACATTCTGAGCGGTATAGAAGCTAAGACGGGAATAAGCAAGGACGAGCTCAGGTCGAAGGTCGAAAAGAAGCAGAAGGATTTATCTGGTATGATAAGCGCCGAGGGAGCAGCGCATCTGGTCGCAAAGGAAATGGGTGTGAACATGCTCAGCAGCGAAAAAAGGAAGATAGAACTCAAGAACATAGTGCCTGGTATGAGAAATGTGAGTGCCGCGGGCAGGGTTTTCAAAGTGAGCAACATAGTAGATTTCAAGAAGGGCAATGGCACTCCCGGTCGGGTAGTTAACATATTCATAGGAGACAGGAGCGGTTTCGTGCGAATGCCATTGTGGAACGAGCACGTAGAGATGATTGAAAACGAGGAAATAAAGCTGGGCGACATAGTCCAGGTTACAGGCGCTTTTGCGAACGAGAACATTTACGGGGACGTAGAAATCTCTATCGGAAAGTACGGTAAGATATTCAACATAAACGACGAAGCTTCCGGGTCGGAAATAGAATTTCCCACAGTGGACGAGCTCAGCGTGTTTCTGAGCCAAAAGAGCGGCCAGGTTCCGATAAAAAACATTTCCACAGGTTCTTTCGAAATAAAAGGAACTGTTATTGATGTTGTTAAGAGCAGGTTCGTTTTCGACACCTGCCCAAAGTGCAGGTCGAAAGTTTCTATATCTTATGGTAAATACAGCTGCGCTCAGCACGGCGAGGTTGAAAACAAACCAGAGATGGTGGTGTCTTTCGTGGTCGACGATGGTACCGGACTGCTAAGAGTGGTCGCTTTCAGGGAAGTCGCAGAAAAGCTGGTTGGAATGAAAGCTGATGAAATAGTCAGAATGAGCGAAGAAGAAAGATACGAGAAGCTCATCGGAACCATGGTAGGCAAAGAGTACATAATTTTTGGAAGCGTAAAGAAAGGTAGGACTGACGAGCTTGAAATGGTTGCAAGCAACGCCGAAGCAGTCGACGTTAGTAAGGAAAGCGAAAAGCTCGCCGACATGCTGAAACTTAAACTGGGTTGATTAAATGGAAGACGAAGAGTTGGAAGAGGAGTTTGAAGAGGAAGCCGAAGAGCTCGAAGAGCCTGAGGAAGAGTCTGAGAGCAACGATTCTGAAGATGTAAAATTATCCACAGGAAGCGGGCATAGCCTAAAGGACATACCGGGAGTAGGAAAGAAGATATCCGAAAAACTGGAAGAAGTGGGGTTCACTGATTTGATGGCAATAGCTGTCTCATCCCCGACTGATTTGGCTGCAATAGCTGAGATAGGTGAAGGTCAGGCTAGGAAGATAATAAACTCGGTAAGGGCGATGCTTGATATTGGTTTTGAGAGCGCGGACAGGATTATGGAGAGGAAGCTTGCCGCCAACAAGATAACCACGAACGTAAAGGCGCTGGACACTCTTCTGGGGGGAGGCGTGGAGACGCAGGCCATAACCGAGGCTTATGGACAGTTTGCAAGCGGAAAATCTCAATTGTCATTCCAGCTTGCTGTAAACGTCCAGCTACCAAAAGACAAAGGCGGGCTGGGTAAAAATTGCCTTTTCATAGACACTGAAAACACGTTCTCTCCGAACAGGATAGTTAGCATAGCAAAGTCTATGGGTCTAGATCCAGAACAGACACTGAAGAATATATTCGTCGCGCGCGCGTTCAACACCGAGCATCAGATATTCCTTGTTGAAAAGGCGAGCGAAATGATTGAGGAAAAGAACATAGGTTTGATAATTGTGGACAGCCTGACCTCTCACTTTAGGGCGGATTTTGTCGGAAGGGGGGAGCTTGCTAAAAGGCAGCAGAAACTCAATAAACATCTGCATGCTCTGCAGAGGCTGGCCGACGGTCATAATCTGGCAGTCTACATAACGAATCAGGTTATGTCAAAGCCGGACATGCTTTTCGGTGATCCGACAGCTCCGGTAGGCGGGCACGTTCTTGCGCACCAGGCCACATACAGGCTCTACCTAAGGAAAGGAAGGGCTGGAACCAGAGTTTGTAAGCTCATGGATGCTGCGAACCTTCCAGAAACTGAATGCATATTCAAGATTACGGAAGGCGGATTGCAGGAAGCTTGATAAAAATCTGGATAATTATAATTTAACCAATAAAAATCAAAGAACATATTATGGCATCCAGGCTAAAGCGTGAGATAAGCCTTTTCAGCGCAATTATATACGGAGTTGGCATAATTCTCGGTGCTGGAATATATGCTTTGGTTGGCGAGGCTGCTGGAATAGCAGGAAATGCGGTTTGGGCGTCTTTTCTTCTTGCTGCGATAGTGAGCTCATTCACAGGCATGAGCTACATGGAGCTGGTTTCGGTATTTCCAAAAGCGGCGGCCGAGTATGTATATGTCAAGAAGGCTTTCAACAGGAAGACGCTGGCTTTTGTGATAGGCTTCTTCACGGTCGCTGTCAGCATAATATCCGCGTCCACAGTGTCCCTAGGATTCGGAGGCTACATGCAGTCGCTTTTAGGCATTCCGATGATACCCGCAGCGCTTGGCCTGATAGTTTTGCTGACCGCGATCAACATGATGGGAATATCCAAGTCGAGCAAAATGAACATAATTTTCACCGCAGTCGAGATAGCGGGTCTGGTAATAATAATATGCATAGCATTCTTTTCAGGATCGGTAGGATCTGTCAACTATTTCGAAACCCCTTCTGGGATAACAGGCATAATAAGCGCGGCTGCCCTGATATTTTTCGCATACATAGGCTTCGAGGAACTGGCCAACATAACTGAGGAAGTCAAGAACCCGCGCAGGAATGTTCCGATAGCTTTGATAGCTTCTGTTATAATCACGACCGTTCTCTACATTCTTGTCTCAGTTTCAGTGGTAAGCCTTATGAATTGGGAGGATTTGGGATGCAGCACAGCTCCTCTTTCCGACGCAGCTTCAGCTGTACTCGGCGGAAACTCGTTTACAATGATGTCTGTCATAGCCCTTTTTGCCACAGCTAACACCGTGCTGATATCTTTCATAGTGGCGTCCAGGGCGATTTACGGGATGAGCAGGGACAGCAGCATGCCAAAGGTCCTTTGCAGAGTGAGCGCAAAGACAGGAGCGCCTTGGGTGGCTTTGCTGGTGGTAATGGCAGCGTCTTTGGCTTTCGTGATGATAGGCGACATAAAAACTGTGGCGAGCATAACCGATTTCGGGGTGTTCCTGATATTCATTTCAGTAAATATTTCAGCCATTGTTCTTAGATACAGGATGCCGAATCTTAAAAGAAGGTTCAAGACGCCTCTCAACATAGGCAAGTTCCCGCTAATACCGCTTTTCGGCTTGCTTTCCTCCCTGTTGCTGCTTTCGCACCTCAGCGTAGAGTCGCTTATTGTCAGCGCTTTAATGGTAGTGGTGAGCGTCTTGCTATATACGCTTTATGAGAAAAGGCGAGGCCGTTAGGCGCTTTCCTTGGGTTTTCCTTCGGTTCTCACGCTCTTGCCGCAGTATGGGCACGTCCTAGTTTTCTGGCCGAGCAGTATCTTCAGCCTGTTTCCGCACCGGTCGCATTTTATGTAAGCGTATCCCCAAACCATTCATCAATCTTAAACTTGTGACAATTTAAAAATTCCCCTGTTCAAATCATTCTCATGGAAAAGCAGATAATAAATCGTGGGGCTGAAGCAATACTGTACTTGGACGAGCTGGACGGCCAGACCGTGCTTGTGAAGGAAAGGGTAAAGAAAGGGTACAGGATACCCCAGATAGACGAGAAGCTCAGGAAGGAGCGCACGACCCACGAGTCTAAGCTTTTGGCAGACGCCAGATCTGTCGGTGTTAACACTCCGCAAGTTCTGGAAATATCTGAATATCGGATAACCATGGAGTTTATCAAGGGTAAGAGCGTGAAGGAACTGTTTTCTAATTCTAAAAATTGTGAGATAGAGGATGTCTGCCGAAGTATAGGCGAGTCGTTGGGAAAGCTCCATGCAGCCAACATCATACACGGGGATATGACCACATCAAACATCATAAAATCCGATGACGGTAGGATTTACTTTATAGACTTCGGGCTGGGGTTCTATTCTAAAAGATTGGAGGACAAGGGCGTTGACATAAGGGTTCTGCGAGACGCCATAAAGGCTGCCCACTACAACATATTAAAACTTTGCTGGCTTAATATTCTAATCGGCTATAGGAAAGAATATAAGGATGCGGAAAAAGTAATAAACAAGATAGATGAAATAGAAGGTAGAACAAGATATGCCAAGCGTGTTCCAAAAGCTAAAGAACCTGAAAGGTAAAAGCAGGTACGAAGCCGCGGAGAACTACTCCATGCTCGGAGTGGTTGGGGGCGCGCTTTTGTTCGGCTTAGGAGTGGCGATGAGCGCATTTAACCCTGCGGGAATATCGGCGATAACATGCATGGCCGGCGCGATAGTCGCTTTCGCTTCAGCGGCATTGCTTGTGTTCGCATGGTTGGCAAGAGACATTTTTGGCAAGTGATTAAATGGCAAGGATATATTCAGGAAAAAAAGGGAGCCACGGGAGCAAAAAGCCCGCTGTGAAGGCTGCTAAAAAATGGACCCCTGTAAAGAAGAAGGAAATAGAGGAGCTGGTAGTCAAGCTGGCGAATGAGAGGAAGACTTCCGCACAGATAGGCCTTATACTAAGGGACAAATACGGTGTTCCTGACGTGAAGGTCGCGACCAAGAAGAAAGTCGGCCAGATAATGAAGGAAAACAAGGTATATCCAAAGCTCCCCGAAGACATGTTGAGTTTGTTGAAGAAGGCAGTTCTCCTAAGAGAGCATATGGATGCCAACAAGCAGGACAAGCACTCCAAAAAAGGTCTGGAGAACTTGGAGTCTAAAATCAGAAGGCTGGGCAAGTACTACGTCAGGAAGGGCGAGATGCCGACCGGATGGAAGTACTCTTATGAGGAAGCGAAGCTCATAGTGCAAAAGTAGCCGCATCGGAACTCTGCTACCTCGCTTTTAAAATTCTAACAGGACAATAGTTCATCTGGTAAACTTGGAAGAAGACTTGTTTTTCGACGAAATAGAGAAGATAGCGTCCATAGTGAAAGCGCTGATAAAGGAGAAGCATGTGAAAGTCGTGTCTCACCACGACGCCGACGGACTGTGCTCGGCCTCGATACTGGTTAGAGCGCTCACACGCGCGGGCGCAAGCTTCGAGTTCCGCATAGTCAAGCAGCTCACAGACTATGAGATAGGAAATCTGGATGTTTCGGAGTCTGAGCTGCTCGTCCTTTCCGATTTGGGGAGCGGTCAGATAAACGAGCTCAAACACATACTTGAAAAAACTCAGGTTCTGATATTGGATCATCACGATCCTGTCAGACATGAGAACATGAACTTGTTTCATATAAATCCTCTAGTCTTAGGAGAAGAGGAAATATCAGCGTCCATGGTGTGCTACCTATTCGCAAAGGCGCTGGATCCCAGAAACAACGATTTAATAGACCTGGCCGTGGTTGGCGCAATAGGAGATTTAATGGATGAAAAATGGGAGCTGAAAGGGCTTGGCAGGAAGGTCCTTGAGGAAGCCGAGACATTGGGTAAAGTCTCAATTGCGAAGGGACTGCGCTTGTACGGAAGGAACAGTCGTCCTATATTCCGCTCTTTGCAGTATTCGTCCGAGACTGTTATACCCGGGGTGACCGGTTCGGAATCAAATTCAGTTCAGTTCCTTTCCGAGCTCGGAATAGACATAAAGGACGGTGAAAGGTGGAGAAAGCTAAAGGATCTTACAGAGGACGAGAACAGGAAGCTGGCTACTGCGATAATAATGGAGAGGCTGAAGAACGGTCAGAGCGACGCAGAGGATGTTTTCGGCGAGATATATACCTTGGTTGGAAGGCCGAAGGAGCTTCAGGATGTGAGGGAGTTCGCCACGCTGCTTAACGCGTGCGGCAGGACTGGAAATTATGGGACTGCCATAAAGCTTTGCCTGAACGACCTCACTGCAATACAGGAGTCGTGGGATATTATGAAGAACTACAAGCTCATGATAAGCAAGGGTCTTAATTGGATAAGGGATGGCAATTTCACGGACAACGGTAAAGTGGCTCTTATAGAGGGTGGCAAGAGGATACCTGACACTGTCATAGGAACGGTTTCATCCATAGCGCTGAGCTCGGGGATGGTGAATCCGGGAAGGGTTGTTGTAGGCCTATCCGAAGACGGGCAAGGAAATTACAAGGTCTCTGCTAGGATATCGCGCGATTTGGACATAAACCTTAGGGACATTGTTGTGGACGCCGCGCGTGCTGTGGGTGGCGAAGCCGGAGGGCACAGGTTCGCTGCCGGCGCTCTCATCGAGTGCGACAAAAAGGCAGAGTTCATCAAGGCGCTTGAAGACAGTTTTGGTGAGGCTATTTCAAAGGGTTAAATAGCGATAGCAGACAAATATAAGATTAACATTCCCATTATTTACAATGAAAAACCGCCCCGGGTTCGGGGTTAAATTCAAAAACATGTAAAATGGTAAGAAATGTAAGGTGAAGAGATTGGCGAAGAAAAGCAAGGTAAAAAAGTGGTACAATATACTGGCTCCGGAAATGTTCGGGAAGGTTGAGATAGGCCACACTTCAACCAACGATCCAGACACTCTAATCAACAGGAAAGTTAATGTGAGCCTGATGTCACTTATAAACGACTTCAAAAAATACTACATAAAGTTCAGCTTCAAGGTAGTGTCGGTTGACGAAAACAACGCCTATACGGAGTTCGACGGCTCGCAGTGCCTCAGCGACTATATCACAAGGATGGTTCTGAAATATTCCAGAAGGGTGGACACAGTCCAGGACCTTACCACAAAGGATGGCGTTAAGGTGAGGGTGAAGGGCCTCGGAGTGATAAGGAGCAGAGTCAAGAGCAGCATAAAGGGAAACATAAGAAACTCGATAAGGGACACGATAAAAAGGGAAGTGGAGAAAGAGACCCTTGAAGGGCTTATAGAGGGTATAATATCAGACAAGATAAAATCTGCAGTTCTGAAGGAAGCTAGGAAGATATACCCGATAAGGAGCTTTGAGATAAGGAAGACTGAGATGCTCTAGTTTCTATCATCCTGCAATCATGCCTATTATGCCAGGTCCTATAAAGTTGAACACTAGAACTCCTATTGCTATGAATGCCACGGCCTTTACTATGGTTTTATAGTGCTTTTTGCTTGCTTTCATGCACAGGGCCTCCAGCATCAGACCGCCATCCAGCGGGTATATCGGAAGCAGGTTGAATATCGCTATGAAAATGCTCAGAGTGGTGAGCCACCAAACGAGCGGGAAGAAGAACTCCACAAGGAACCCGTTGTTAGAAACCATAGATGAAGTTACCCCCATGTATGGCAGAGATGAATTGTCCGGCCTATCTGAAAGGGTGACATCGTATATGTTCCCGTCAGCATGCACCTCAATGGTCTGTCCTGGCTCGAATGAGGAAAGAGTGTATATCATGTAAATACCGGAAGAGAAGGTGCTGATATCAGTTGAATTGTATCCGTTGAAAAGCATGTATGCGTAGCTGTCCGAGAACAGCGCATAGTCCACGTTTGTCTGCATCCCTCCTAGAGACTGTATCACCATCCCTTCTTGAAGCCCGGCCAAATCCGCTCCGCTCCCTGGGGCGACGCTTGTTATCATTATTCCGCTAGGCATGATTGCTGGCCAGAGCGCGAACTGGGCGAGTGCGATTATTACAAATGCTATTGAAAGGTTTGCTATTGATCCGGCGCTGAAAATCCTGAGCTTGGTGATGAGGCTTGATTTTTTAACTTTCTTTTCGTCAGGCTCCACGAACGCGCCTGAGAATATCAGCATCTGCAGAAGACCGACAGCCTTGACCTTGATATTGCTGATTCTGGTTATCACCCCGTGGGCGAACTCGTGCGGGAACATGACGAAAGGCACGAGAAGTATCCAGAACCAGAAAGGCACCCCTATGAATCCTGTTCCGTTGATGGGAGTGGACTGGGGTATCGGGAGTATGAACTGCATTGCGGGCACGGTTATTACCTGGTCTAGGACCATGCCTGTTGAAAGAAGTATTATATATATGCCGTACCCCATCACGGCGAATGCCGCTATTACGCCTATAGTGGACGCAACTTTCCAGAACTTTGGGCCGGCTTTGGCCAGTCTGTCTATAAAGTCTATACCTCTCCTGGTCCTCCTCATCAGGATTACTTTGCTGTGGACCTCTATGTTCTTCCTATCCCTGTATATCAGTACTCCCAGACACGCAAAGAAAACGACAACTGACCAGAAATAAAGGTCGAACATAACCATAATTCTCCTTGCTTATTATTATAAGTTAGTCTCCTGATATCGGCTCGAACTTTGCGCTCAGGTAGCCGTCATCTGATATCTTCCTTTCTAGTGGGTTGTCGCATTCATCATCTCCAATAGTGCAGCAGGCATCCCCATTACACCATTGGTTGAATTTGTATCCTTCTAACGGTAAAGCAAGTACTTTCATCGTATCTCCTTGCTTATTATTATAAGTTAGTCTCCTGATATCGGCTCGAACTTTGCGCTCAGGTAGCCGTCATCTGATATCTTCCTTTCTAGTGGGTTGTCGCATTCATCATCTCCAATAGTGCAGCAGGCATCCCCATTACACCATTGGTTGAATTTGTATCCTTCTAACGGTAAAGCAAGTACTTTCATCGTATCTCCTTGCTCAAATTCGACGACTAGAGGGGAGGTTGCTTTAGTTACATATCTTGGCCTAGTCCATGAACCCACATTGTAAATTCTAAGAATTCCAGACCCTTCGGCAATATCAAAAGTTATTTTGTGTGTGACTTTTTTGAATAGGTTCCCAAAAATAAACACATTATTTTTTGGGTTACCAACATCACTGCATTTTATTGAAAGTTGGTCATTGCATACTTTCCAACCTTTTTCACAGTCTACAAGTTCTGTGTGAGGAATTATAAACTCATCTGGTTTATCGGATCCTGGGCATATTATATCTAATGTTTGGTCTAGTACTTCAGGCATTCGGAACCTTGGTTTTATCAACACGTCTGAGTAATCACTAATTTTTATTCGGGTCCATTGGAATGTATTTAATTCCACTATCTTTTCCTCTTCTGGGTCCAATTCTGTATACCAATGGTCTTCAGTGACAACGACATAGCTGAGAACGGCTCCTATATCTCCCATAAATGGCAAAGGTAATATGTCTATATCTTTTGCTACTGAACCTTCACCACTCTGGATGTAAAAATAGTCTTTTTCAATTTCAAAATATTTCGGAGATTTGTACTGGAAAGCTGGTGACGCCATCGAATTGAACGGGCTGCATTCTTCCATTTCATCTTCATCAAATTCTATCAACTTCTCTTCAACTAGCATAGCCGGAGTATATCTATCGTCTATATCGGATGTAGGTGTATGTGGTAGGGTCGTAATATAATCCAGTATTTCAGAGGTCTCGATTGGTACTATACAATTAAAATCCAGCATTCCTACAGATCTTGAATATATATTAGGGTCTTCGATTATTTCGATTTCCACAGGATATGCTAGTGAATTATATCCGCATATCTTTCCAGATTCCTTGAACTCGTCTGGAACAGAGTTGCAATAGCCGTCGCAGTCGAATATGTTGTTATTCACCATATTCACAGCTGTATCACAATCGTACACGCAGCTGTAGTAAGAGCACTTTACAGCCTCTGTGAAAGTTGTCTGCTGAATTTGTTGGAATATGTACGCCTTTATTGTGTCTATGTATCCAAGACCTACAAATATTGAAACTGTTATCAGAGCGGCTAGAACAAGCCCTAGTATCATGTTCCATGCCGCTCCTTTGTTTGTTATTTTCATATTCAATCACTTTCACATAGGGAAAGCTCCTGCCAAACCTCTATTGTTGGCAAAACTCCAATAGTCCTAGAAACCCATGTTAGTTGGTAAGTTCCAGCTTCAATCAAGCACTTTGTGTATGCATCATCAGTTGCCATATTTGCCGGATCTCCTACAAGAAAGTCCTCCTTATCTTCACAATATTCATCTGGGTCATCTATTACACTCTCATCTATGTTTATTGGCGTATGTCCACTAGACGGGAACGAATAACCTCCAACAGAATCACAATCTTCAACTATGTATAAAGGTTTGGTAAGGTAGTGTTCGCTGTCTCGTTTTATAGGGGTCAGCATAGTATGTTCGGACAAAGAAAACACCACAGGAAAGCGTGTGCTATCATCTTCGCATATTTTATGTTCTTCTCCATAAAGCTTTGAATTCATGATTTTAACTCTGTCGAGGGTGTTTTCGATTTTAGAAAGGTCGCAGAAATCTGCACATTTGAAGCTTTCTGTATAAAGGGTGTCAATTATATCTGAGTCGCATCCCTCCTCACACCTGTAATAGACGCATTTTATTGCGGTTTCAAGAGTAGGGTCTTTCTCCGCTTTCTCTGATCCTTTGAAAAAGCTCTCCAATATTCCTGCGACGTCTTCAAATCCGGTCATAGAGTAGCCTATCATAATAACTCCGACTACAACAAGCACCATTATTAACACTATTTTTGCAGTGCTCTCCACAGACATTTCCCCGAAATTAGACATAACTTTCATGTGCTAGCACCAGTCAATAGTCTTGAAAAAATCTCCAACAGGAGGAATGCTGTCGCAAATCATCCTCTTGAACGCAGCCACCGCCATATCCACGGTGTTGGTCACGAACGGCATGGCGTCCTGCAGGAACACCCATAGGATTATGAGCGCTGCTATAGCAACCACTAGGCCTATGACCATTGTTAGGATTTTGCCGCTCACACCCTTGCTGCCCATGGGTACACCCTGTAATATAATCTTAATTTAGGACTTCTTTAATGAAGACGTTGTTAATAACAGTTTCCATGCCTCCTAGGAAAAGAGCCATTATTAGAACTATCAGTATGAGTATGACAATCATATAAAGTATGTACCTGTTCACGTCGCCTTTTTTTCCAATCATTCAGACCAACCCCGTGAGCGGTATAAGAGATGACAGCACCTGATAGAATACCAGTGTTATTACAGCATATATGGCAGTAGACATAAGCAGGGTCTTCCCCAGATTCATCCTCTTCAGGAGCTTCTCGTCCCCGTTGTCTATTATGCTTATGAAAATGGCTATCATGCTCACTACTTCCACCATGTAAATGCCGACTATTAGCTGGAAAGTATGGACAGGTATCATCTTGTCGAGATTCAGGATTGTTGTGAACAGGCCCCCTCCAGCAGCGCCAAGCGACCCGTAGCTTGACAGGTTTCCGTATAGGTTCTCCACCATTCCCCCAAGCATGACCATCATGCGCATTATCATAGCAGCCAGCGCGACCACTATTCCCGAGCTGAGAGGCGCGAGAAGTATGGCCTGCATGCTCATGGTCGAAGTCACTTCTCCGAGCATCTCCTTCAGGTATTCTTCCACCTCCCTCGAGTCCTTGAGGTAGTTTGATATTGTTATCATCGCCTTCGATGCGGTGTTCATGCCCCTTTTTGATATCTCGACTACTGCGTGCATTATCGCGCTTATCATCATTGACGGATAGTCTCGTATCGCACCCACATCCTTGTCGAAAACGGCCTGGTCTAGTGTCATCCCGAAAGTCTCTATGTTGTACAATATCTTGTCGAAAAACTTTGAAACCTTGAGGTTCTTTATCTGTGGCGAGATGTTCTTCAACGTCTTCTCCAGAGGTATGCCCCTGGTTATCTGGTTTCCTAGCTGGAACAGTACCTCTGCAAACTCGCTCTCTATGCTCACTACCTCGTCCCTGATTTTTGTCTTTCTGACCGAATACAAGATGGAGTAGGACACTATTCCAAAGCAAATTCCGAGGGTTATCATCATGGAGTATACCAGCTGCTCGAAGCTGAATATCTCCCCGCTCGAAAGTATCTGCCACAATCCTATTATGACAAAAGGCAGCGCAACTGCTATTCCAACAGCTGGATAAAGCCAGTTCTTTTCAGAAACGAATTTCGGATGCTTAGAAAGATCCGGCTGGTGGAACCCGTAAGGCCTCTTCTCCAGGTATATCTTCATTATCCAGTAGACTATGAGCGGAAGCATGATGTTGTAACCAATCGCTATGAATATCGGCTGAATTGTGTCGGGCATGAAGACAGCCATCATGGGCAGGAAGACCAACCCTATTATCGGAAGGAGTATTCCGAGCGCGTTCATGACCATGACAGGGGTCTTCAGATCCTGCGCGTAGTTCTTCATCCTGGCTTTTGTGCCTTTCAGTATGACTGACACAGCCTCGTCAAGCACTTGCTCCCTCCTTACAGAGCTTTCTATGACCGAGTTCTTTATCAGGTATATGGATTCGGCGAACTCCTTGTTGTCGCGCTTCCACTTGTCTATGAAGCTGTCCAGCGCAGCTGCAGCCGAGTCGAACTTTCTCAGATAGATGTCCCAAAGCAATTGGTGAAGGTCCACGCTCAGCGGGCCGCGAAGGTTGTTGGCGCTGAACTCGATTGCGTTTTCAATGTTAGGGCTCACCCGCATGGATATGGTCATGTACACTATGGCCAGAACCATCTCCGAGCTGGCCTTTATCCTGAACATTATCGAAAAGTGGAACGGGTAGTCGTAAAAGTAGTAGAACACAACCGCGCCCATCACCATTATCAGAAGCACGCTTGCCATTGAGAACGCGTTGAATGCGATTGAAATCGCGGAAGGAAGCACTGTGATAAGCAGGGTCGCTATTATCATCAGCGAGAAAGCTCCCTTTGGGCTTACTTTGAGGTGGCTGAATTTTATTGCTTCGTAGTATTTGTCCTCTAGAGACTTCCATGGAGACATCGGAAGTATTTTTTCAGTTATGCTACACGCCTTCTCGTACTTTGTCATAACCTTGACATCTGATTCCCCTTTGAGGAACTCTTGATAGTCTTTTGAGCTTCTTGCGTTCGCAGCCATGCAACCACTAATCTTAATTGTTCAGCCTATGCTTTCAACCTGTCCTTGAACCAGTTTTCCCAACGCTCGAATATAATTTTAGAGTCGAGCCCGCCCACTTCCTCTTTAACTTCGTCCGATATGATGTGGAACATTTCGTTGCTGTTGACTGTCCAGTCTGCTTCTAGTATGTCGGGCCTTTCAAGCTTCTCCGAATAGTCCACCAGCGCCTGCTTTATCTTCGCCCTCAGCTGTATGTTGTCCCACATGTCATCCCACCTTCCGTGCCATTCCCTGACACGCTTTGATATTTCGTTAAGCACCTCGGACTCTCCGTCTGTCAGAACTGACGTGGGTCTGAGCTTGTCTTCCTTGGCAGAATATTCCATCAGGTTCACGAATCCACCCTCTGCGGACGGGTCGTCCTTCCAGTGCTTTCTGACCTCTGTGAGGGCCATCACTCTTCTGAACCTGTGCATGCCGTCCGGGCTCCTGAGCATGTTGCAGATTGTGATAAGGTCTATTGCCTTGAAGCTTGTGTTCGGCACTCCAAGGTCGTTGACGACCCTGTCGTACACGCCGTACGCGGATTCTCCGTGTATTGTGCCTCCGACAAAATGAGCCAGCGCGCCTATTCTCATAGCCTCGAAAAGTGCCTTGCCTTCCACGCTCCTAACCTCGCCCAGTATGAGAACCGAGTCTCCAAGACGCAGCGCTGTCCTCAACGCCTCGTCCGCAGGCAGCTCGCTTTCCACCTTTGTTATCACAGACCTGGACTTTAGTCTGCCCACATTGTATCCCATATCCCTGAGCTGCACGACCGGAAGCTCGAGCGTGTCCTCCTGGACTATGACCCTGAACTTTCTCATAATTTCAAGCATCATTGCCCCGAGCAGGGATGTCTTTCCCGAGCTCCTTCCGCCCGCTATGAGGCAGGCTCTTCCTCCATCTATTATGAAGCTCATAAGTCCTGCATACATTGGGTCGATGTAGTTTCCCTTCATGAAGAGCGGGAACGTCCACGGTTTCTCCCTATGTCGCCTGAACGCGAAAGCCAATCCTTCCGGAGACAGAGAGCGGGTTATTGCAGCCACCCTTGCCCTTCCGCCGGGAACAATGAGCTCTGTGTCAAGAACGGGATTCGCCTCGTCAAGCGGCCTTCCGGAATAAAGCCTGAACCTTGTGGCCCACGCTTCCGCGTCCTCCCTGGTCGGTATTAGGTTTGTCTCGCACTCCTCGTAGTCGGAATGGTAGATGTAGACAGGCGTGGAACCTATCGGAGAGTTTACATAAACGTCTTGTATTTTCTTGTCGCTGAGAAGAAGCTCCAGCACTCCGAACCCTGCGGTGTATCTTGACAATATTGTGGAGAGCTCGTCTATCTCTTTGGGTGACAGTGACAAAGACATCCTTTCTGATAGGTCCCTGATAAGGTCCTGACCTATGTTCTTGAAAATAGTCCTAGACATCTCAGGCTCAGACGTCTCCTTTTCTGTCGGCTTATGTTCGGAAAGGTATCTTCTGGCAGAGTCGAGCAGCGAATACTTTTCGTCGCTCAGTCTGAATTCGGCAGGCGTTATATGGTACTTGTACCTTACCTTTCCGGAGACCTTGAATATTTCCACAAGCGTATTGCCAATGCTGTATTTCTCCACAAGCTTGCCCCCCTTTGGGGGCATAGTCATGTAACGGGTTAGCATGAAATTTGGTCTTGTGACCGGATGGAATAAGTCCCTGTATATAGACCTGTCACCGAGCTTGTATGTACTCAGCGCAGGCTTCGCCGCCTGTATCATCCTGCAAGACTCCAGTATCGCCTTTATCGGCTCGAGCGCATTCTGTATGTAGTGCGCATGGCACTGCTTTATCCTAGAGCTGAAAGCGGCCACCATGCTGGATTTCTCCCTTGTTATGAGCCTGCATATCCTGACATAAGCGCCTATTGGATCCTTTCTTAGAACTTCCATTATAAGGAACTGGAGCTCTGCAAGCCTTCTCGGGAAGAACTTTTCACACCCATCGATTCCCAAGTTATCCAGCGAAAGCAGCCTCTCCTCGTTCAGTATCCTGTTGTATGCTTCCGCTATTTCGGCAAGAAAAACTGTTTGCTCCAGGTCGTATTCATTCTCCCTGTTTTCTGCGAGTATTATCCTGGTTACTCCCTTGTTCTTAACGAGCTTGTCTATCGTGGTCGCCATGCACGCTTCAAAGTCCTCTATGCTAGATCCGAACACACATCCAAGACAGTTGACCCTCAACGTGTTGTCAATGACTTCCCCTTCGCATACCATCTGAAAACCTAATTAAATTTATCCTCGTCTACACAAATTCTTTATTGGATGGTGTATTAAGATGGCTGTTCAGGGTGCGGAAACTGGAGTTATGAACGAGCTTATGAAGAGAGTGAACGAGGATAGGAGGAGGATAAGGCTGATGGAGCAGAACATAAAGCGTGTGGAAAGCGCCCTCAGTTCTCTCGAGGAATCTGCGATTTTGAAGATGGGCGACATCAAGGTTTCTCTGGAAACAATAAGCAGCAAGATGAATCTCGCGAACGAGAGGCTTTCTGTCTTGGAGAACAGCGTGGCTAAGATGGGAAAAAGCATGGAAAAGACCGCGACCAAGATTGAGCTGAAGCAGCTTGAAGGCTTCATAGACTTGGTGAATCCTATAACCTCGAAGTTTGTAACAAAGGACGAACTTGAAAGGGCCCTTGATGAGAAATACGCCAAAAAGCTTTGAGATGCAATCAGAACAAAGCTTATTATTGAAGAAAAATCAAAGTTTAATAAGATGATTTCAGGAGGGATGTTATGGAACTGCCTTTTTTGAGCAAATCTAAAAAAGCCGAAGAGTCTAAAGGAAGAGGATATGTGCCGTCCGACAGGGTTCGTGAGCTAATGGAAAAGGGATTCTCCGAGATTGACTCCATAGACGTGCTTAGAAGGGAAGGGTTTTCTCCTGACGAAATAGACAAGGCTCTGACAAATGCGGTGAAAGAGGGCGTTGTTGGAAATAGCAGGTACCAGCAACCTCAGCAGCAGAACTTCGACTCTTATAGCAATTTCAGGGGTCAGTCCGAAAATGCTTCGTTCCCTCAAAGGAGGGAGCCTGCTAGCTTCAAGCTGCCTACAATTGAAGATCTTCATGGCCACAAGGAAGAAATGCCCGACATGCCTGAGACGTCTTTACCAGAAGAGTACTACCAGGGATATCCAACAGAGGAGTATATTGATTATATAGTCCAGGAAAGGAACCAGGACATAGTCGATCAGATTAACACATTCAACGTAAGGAACAAGGAACTGGAAACAAGACTCAGGGAGATGGCTGAGCGGGTAAAGGAACTTTCAAAAGTCAGGACAGACGACCAGCAGGTCGTTCTAAGAGGCATCGAAGATTTGAAGAGCGAGCTTACCGATGTCAACACCAGGATGGCGAGTCTGGAAAAGGCTTTCAAGGACACTCTTCCCGCTCTGATAGAGTCGGTCCGCGCGCTGAGCGATCTCGTGCAGAGGTTGAAGAGAGAGTCCTAGTGAGCGGGTATGGTTATTGACACAATGGCTGGAATACTTTCAAGCGTTTTCAGCATACCTTCCAACTACTTCACTTTCCCGAACATAATCTTCTATTTCATAATACCGTTCATATGCGCAGTCTGGTTCTGGTATGTTTTGCTTTCGAAGAAGGTCAGGATTTTCAGGTCTTCGAACTGGATCAACGGGGTCCTGGCTTTCATAATATCTTTCTTCAATGTGACCATGCTGCAATGGATGCCTCCGAGCATGTGGGTGCCTGTGCTAGTGGGAATATCATTCCTTCTTTCCGGCAACTTCAGCGGCAAGAGGCTGATAGCCGCGCTCATAATAGGCGGAATAATAGCGTTCTTCTATCCAGTTCTGATGGGTGCTAACTTGTGAACAATATTAAAATAGTTTAAACAACAATGTTCTTTTAGATAAAAGATGTCGACTAAGTTGTATATTTCACTTTTTATGATTGCCCTTCTTATATTGCCTGTTTCAGCCTCAGCAAACATCGGGTTTGAAATGGGATGGAATTTTGACGACACAGCAAAAGAACTTCTTGGGTTCTTTTTCGGTCCAGACATACCTGACTTTATGGTATATTATTCTGGAACAAACGAAATTTCACCATATGCAATTCTGCAGTGGCTCATATTTCCATTCTTATCGCTTTTTGTAGTATTGTTTGGAATACTTACTGAAATCAAAATATTCAGAAACAGGCCTAAATTGAACGGAGTACTTGCCCTTTTGATGACTCTCACTGTAGGACCCACAGGTTTTATGGTTATTGTTATCAGAGCAGTCTTTGTAGGTTTCGGTTATTGGAGCTTCCTTCTGTTCGCAGCACTCTTGTTTATTGGGGTCACTTTGTGGTTTTTGGCTAGATTCAGTATATGGAAAGGGCCTGGTGAAAACTGGAATAAAGCAATAAAAAACATGAAAAATCGCATTGAGTTGGATGAAGAAATAGAAAGATTCGAAAACATTGCAAGATCTTCTATAAAAGATTCAGCGGAAAGATTGGATGCTAATAAACACCTCAAAGAACTATATCAAAAAAGAAAAAGAGATTTTGCTAGTTGAATCAGTTCATTTTAACTCTTGGTATCTCTTTGAGGCTTCCTTTAACGCCTTCCAATCTGTAAGAAAGTGTAATCTTTTTGTTGGTCTCAAGCCCGTTGCCTTCCATATAGCCCCTTTCCCTTAGGCTTATCCTATCCTCTTCACCAAGGATTGATTCCAAATCATCTATTCCTATTTCCATTGTGAAATCGTCTTTCAATGTTCTGCAACGAACTGTTGAAGCTGACACACTGAAGACAGGGTCAATGTTAGATTCCAATAATGTCAAATCTAGGTTGTTTGTGACTCTCGAAACGTATGCCGCAGGGAACAACTCGTCGAAGCATGCTGTTGTCAATCCGCGATTCAGCTTTATTTTTCCTTTCAGTTCTTTCCTAGGTATGACAGGCATATTCGTACATTCTAGGGTCCCTCTCATAGCCCTCATTATATGGAACAATTTATCAGGATGAACACCAAAGTAAACATTCCGATTATTTTTCAAGAACCTGTCAGCTAGTTTTTCGTAAACTGGCTTGAACTTGTTTTCCCAGAAATATAAAGTGTCAAAATGAATGCAAGAGTTTCTATAAGCGTACTTGTCTATTTTGTTAATATCCTTAACAACTTCAGGAGGAAGCTCATATCCAAACCAACTAGTATATTTCTGATCCATGTAATTATCAAGCCTTTTCCTCAATATTTTCAGCTTTCCCAATCCGTTGTAATCCATGATACTACTACTAAATAACAAATTATTTAAGCTTTTCACGACCCCCTGTCAA
>CAYRDB010000003.1:0-37259 GCA_964423085.1 uncultured archaeon | reverse complement strand
ACTATGAAGAATTTTCCTCCCATCGGGAGCTCCTTCCTGCTGACATTCCTGATTTCTGCTATGTTGCTGAACGTCTTTACAGAGTCTCCTATCTTAGTTGGCATATTTGCAGCTATCTTTATGTTGACTCCGCGCTCCTTCGCTTTTCTCAGCGCATCAAAATGATTCAAGGCAAGTTCGTCAAGACCCTCTGGGTTTGTTATTATGTTTATGCTGTTGCTGGCTTCCCTGAACATTGTGTTCATCTGCTGGTGGACGGAATACTTTCCTTTCAGCGATCCGGTCAGCTCTTCTGGCGTAGTCATCTTCATGCCCTTTTTGAATATTTCGTTCAATTCGCTCATCGCCGGAGAAGCCCTAAGCTCGTCTATCCTTGTCTGCACTGCAATAACGTCCTCTTCGAGCTTCCTTTTCACGCGTTCAAGCGACTCGTCCGGAGTTACAGCAACATATTTTATCGGCTTGCTTGTCTGAACAACAACAAATCCCTTGTCCGCAAGGCTCTGGAGTATGTCGTACGTCCTCGACCTTGGAACGTTAGCTATCTCAGAAAGCTCCCCAGCAGTAGAAGTTCCTCTCGCAAGCAATGCGACCCACAACCTCCTTTCGTAAAGGTTCAGGCCTATTCCCTTAAGGGCGTCCATTACTTTCGATGAGGCAATCATTTCAATCTCCTTCAATATATAACATGTCTCTATGTTTTAACTAATTAGTGATTTAATATATAAGTTTTATATCTGTGAAGTAGTCAAGCCGCTTGGCTCAACTATGGCGGTTCTTCGTCAACGTCTTAAAGATTTTAGCAGTGACGCTGGTAAGATTTTACCTGCCTTTCTGGTCTTTGTAGAGCTCTTCTAGCCTACTTATTGTGTCGGCGTCTTCCGGACTTTTGTCAGCGCTTCTGTCCCTTATTAGTCGAGGAAATCGAAGCGCGAATCCGGAACTGTACTTTGTCGATTTTTGTATCTCTTCGTATCCTATCTCGAAAACTATCTTAGGCTCTATTTTGACGCTCCTTCCGTCATCGGCAGTTATTAGAGGCTTGAGTTTTTCTGTCATTGATTTGAACTCTTCGTCTGTCAGACCCGTTCCCATCATTCCACATTCCAGAAAATCCCCTGCGTTTTCGTCGAGACATGCTAGAGTGAAGCTGCTGAGCCAGTTCGCCCTTTTGCCAGTTCCCCACTCAGCGCCTATTATCACCAAGTCAAGCGGGTCCATTATAGGTTTGACCTTTAGCCAGTATCCAACTCTTCTTCCGGGCTGATAGTTAGAATTGAGGTTCTTTACTATCACCCCTTCCTGCCCTTCTTTTAGCGCATTTTCGTAAAATATTTGAGCCTTTTTAACATCATTGCTCACAAGACACTTGGCGAACTGGAACTTTTCCGGAATAGGTTTCACCGAGTCCTCAAGAACTTTTCGCCTTTCTCTTAGAGGCATGTCGAAAAGCTGCCTTCCGTCCGCATAGACAATGTCGAAAAGGTTTATCTGTATCGGTATTTCCTTCACCATCTTATCCACGTCGTACTTTCTCTGTATCCTCTGTGAAAGTAGCTGGAATGGCAAGGGTTTTCCAGTTTTGCTGTCTGTCCCAATCATTTCCCCGTCCAATATGCAGCTTTCTGCTCTAATCGAAGAATTCGCCATTTTGACAAGGTCTGGGAACTGCCTTGTTACATTCTCCAACCTTCTTGTAAAAACGGTTATCTTTCCTTTCTCTTTATGTATCTGAACCCGCGCCCCGTCGTATTTCACTTCTATCGCAGGCTCGTCGAACTTTTTCAAAGCTTCTTCTAGGTTCGGAGCCTTTTCGCAAAGCAAAACTTGTATCGAAGTTCCGACTTTGGCTTTCACTTTGCTGAGGCCATCGTCTCCATCCGACTTTGCTATCATTGTTATTTTTGCATAGTCCGGCATCATGTTCCATGCATTCTCAACGTTCTCTGCTTTAACATCGAAAGCTTTGGCAATTGCGTCTCGGAGCGTGCCTTCTGCAACACCTATCCTTAGCGTGCCCAGCGCAGTTCTGGCAATGTATTTGGCCTCTTTTGGAGTTGCTGATGAGAGAAGCTCTGCGACTATGCTAATTTTCCTTTCCTGAGATCCCTTTCCGTTTATTTCCGGTAGCTTTTTCAGACAACTGAACACCCTTTCAACATCCAGGCTCCTCTTCATCAACGTAGACTGCTTTTTAGACCCTACGAAATTCTCAGCCACCAGTCCGAGGTCGCCAGTTTTTTTCAGCTCCTCGATTATAGACTTTTCCGAGAATCCGGTAGATTTTGATATGGCTTTTTCTATCATTTTTGACGCCACTCCAAGGTCGTCTTCTGAAGAAATCGGATATACCTTTCCAGTTGCCAAAAGAACTATTTTCTCAAGTTCGCTGTCTTCAGTCTCTGAAAGAAGGCATGATAGTATGTCCCTCTTCTCAAGCTTCGATGAAGTTGATTCCAATCTTTCGTATACATCGGCGAGCTTAGAGTATTTCATTCAATCATCCTTTACAGTTTAAGATTTAAATCAAAGCACGCTTATAACTTTCTATAAAAGTTGGGTTACATGTTTAGAATCTGACCAGATGATTGATGGTTTAAATGACGGTCATAGACAAGAACAGAATAATAAAGGAATCTTGGACTTTCGGCGTATGCGAAAACTGTGGCAAAAATCCTGAGAAAGTAAGCATGATAAAGGAGGGGCTCGTTTCTGGAGACCCAGACGCCAAATATAGATACGAATCTGAAATATGGGTTTGCCCAAAGTGCGGCTATTCTAGAAGGCTCTGATGTAAAAGTTTAATCGTTTAGTCTCCAATTATTCTTTGGGTATTATGAACGTTTTCGAGTGTATGTTCAACAGGAGAAGCACGCGAAGCTTCAGAGACGATCCCGTTGAGGACAGGCTGATTGGAGTAATGCTGTATTCTGCCACTCAAGCTCCCTCCTCTGGTAATGTGCAGGATTGGAGGTTCATAGTAGTCAAAGACAAGAAAGTCAAGCACAAGTTGGCAGAGGCTGCTCTGAGGCAGAGATTTATAGAGGACGCTCCAGTCGTAATAGTTTTCTGCATAGACAAGGAAAAAGGTCTGATGCGATATGGGAAGAGGAGCGAGGCTTTCTACAGCGTTCAGGACACTGCGAACGCAGCGACCATGGCTATGCTAGCAGCCGAAGGTCTCGGTCTTAAGACGTGTTGGATTGGCGCCTTCGACGAGGAGAACGTGGGCAATGTCCTAGAAATTCCCACTCAGCTGAGGCCAGTTGTCATAATGCCGGTTGGATATTCAGACGAAACTCCTAAAAAACCAGCAAGAATACCCTTCGAGGAGCTAACTTCGGTTGACAAGTATGGGAACAAGTACGACATCTCATACGCAGTTGCCCCAGGAGACAAAACCAAGGAATACAAGTTCAAGGAGATAGGAAACTACATTGAGGACGTGCTTAAAGACAGCGCAAATAGCAGGCAGAAGAGCAATAAAAAGGCGAAAATGACATTTAGCGAGTTCCTTAAGAGGCTAGCCTCCTGATTAAACCCAATTAAACTTAATATATACCAATCCTAATGTTATATTAGAAAATCCCCGTTATGCAAATGAGTCTGCGTTTGGTGAATGTTTGATGAAAGGATTGTCAAAAATATTTGTGCTGGCACTGTCGTTTGCAGCTCTTTTTCTGGCTACGCCAATGATATCAGAAGCGCAAACTGGCTTTGATGTATCTGTCTCTCACAACGAGATAACTGTCAACAACACCGAAATAGGGGCGGTTGATGTTGTTATAAGAAACAACCAGCTGGTTTCGGACACATTCCAGATATCGATATGGCCTTCTACGACATGGTCCGGAATAACACCCGATTTAGAAAAGGACAAGGTCACCATAGGTGCAGGAAACAACGCTTCGGTCAAACTGTATTTTTCAGTTTCTTCTAACGCAGAAGAAGTGGTGTCCACATTCTTAATGTCAGTAAAATCTGGGAACACTGACGATTCCAGCTCTTCGAGCATAAACGTAAGGACCAAGAGGAAGACTCTTGTTTACATATCCGATTTCGCCATTGACAAAACTTCGATATCCCCAGGGTCTTGTATTTTGATAAGACCGAGCATTACAAACGATGGGTTTGAAGCAGGCACATACAGGCTTCAGACATCCATAACAAAAGGCAATAGCGTGGTGAACAGGTTTGAGGACGATGTGTTCGAGATAGGGTCAAAGTCAATAAAGACTTTGGAAAAAACATATTGCTTTGAAAATTATACCGAAGCTGGAACTTATTCGGTCGAGATAACACTGAGGACTGAGATAAACAAGTTCATGGATTCGAGAAAGGAGTCTCTGGTTGTAAACGAATTGTCTGATTTGGTTTTCAAAAAGTCAGGAGTATATACGCCTTTCATTCAGATGCAGACGATAACCGTTAAAAACGAGGGTAACGTTGTAGAGACCAACTTCAATGTAACAGAAAGCGTGTCCGAGTTCACAGCTAATTTCTTCCACCCAATAGACCAGCCGACTTCAACTTATGTTGTCAACGGAAACACTGTTTATGTTTGGAATGTAGACGCCCTGGCTCCTGGTCAGAGCCTGGAAATAAAGTATGAGATAAGGTTCATAATAATCTGGGTCGCCGGCATAGGCATAGCCGCGTTTGTGTTCCTGGCGTTCTCGTATGTTTACAGGCCTAAGATAAGGAAGGGCGTCAGGTTCATGGGAGAAATGAAGAAAGGCAAGGAAACGGTAGTTCTTTTGGAAATAAAGAACTCCACCCTTAAGGAAATCAAGAATGTTATAATAGAAGACACAGTTTCTCCGATAGCAACTCTTGTGGAGAGGTTCGACACTATACCACCTCAGATAAGGAAGACTGCGGCAGGAACTTCATTGATATGGAAAATAAAGTCGCTCAATCCTCTGGAGGAGAGAGTTCTTACGTACAGGATAAAGCCGAAAGTTGAAATAATAGGAAGCATGCGCATGCCTGGAGCGACAATGTCGTTCGACACCAAAAAGAAGGACAGGAAGACGGTCTCTTCAAGGTCTATTGAAATAAAGTAGGCTTTTGCAAACGCTTTTATATTCCCAATCGAATTAATTCTTTAGTCCATGAGCGTTATCCCGTTGTAGCTCAATGGTAGAGCATCCGGCTGTAGACGAGCGCAACTGCGCTTGTTGGTAGCTCTTGCTCTGACAGAAACCGGGGGGTTGGGAGTTCGACTCTCCCCGACGGGACTTTATTAGCAGATGATTGTGCCCTAAGGGCTCGGTCGCTTATTTTCTGCCATGAAAAGGCGAAAGCTTAAGTTTAAAAGATTTAAGAATCATAATAGTTAAAATATAATTTAGTTGGCGGCCAAAGCAAGCATGAAACATCTGTTCCCATCTCGAACACAGTAATTAAGATGCTTAACGATCTGGACTGTACTGAGCCACAAGCTCGGAAAACCCAGGACGCTGCCAACTACATTTATAATTTCCATCCAACCCAAGGTGAAATTTTGAGTCTGTCAGTAAAAAGCATTTTCTTTGGCTTTCAACAGCCTGTCAGAGTCTTCCATGGATTAGAGATGGAGTGAGGAGTTGATTTATAAACATTAGTGTTGTATTATGGTTGACTACCCATCGGCGAAATGCCTCGGTGGTGTAGGGGCCTAGCATACAAGCCTGTCAATGGCGCGACCTGCGCTATGCAGATCGCTTGTGACACGGGTTCAAATCCCGTCCGAGGCGCAATGGGAATGGTGGTAATGTTGAAGGAAGTTGACATCTCAAAGCACAAAGCTGTGCCAAAACATGTAATTTTGAACGATAAGGAGACTGGCGAACTGCTACAGCAGTACAACATAACGCTCAACCAGCTCCCAAGGATACTGACATCCGATCCGATGGTTCAGAAACTGGGCGCAAAGGTAGGGGATGTGATAAAGATAACGAGGGACAGCTCGATAGCAGGATCGATATCCTACTATAGGGTTGTGGTGAAAGGGGAGTTTATTTAAGGCGATTGCATGAACCAGAATTTCATAGACATGATGCAGGCTTTCAAGAAGGAGCGCGGCTTGGTGAATTTCCACATAAATTCTTATAACGACTTTGTGACTAACAGAATACCAAAGATTATCCGCGAGATAAAGGAAATTAAGCCGGATGTCCCAGAGCTCGGGGAGTTCAAGATAAAACTTGGTGACTTTAAGATAGGAAAGGAAAACTGGGGTCCCTGGGTCAAGGAGGCGGACGGATCCGAAAGGAAAATACTTCCGATGGAAGCCAGGATAAGGGACCTAACATATTGCGCACCAATGTTCATCGAGATGTCTACAGTGATGAACGGCATAGAGAGCGAGGGTATGTGGGTCAATTTTGGCGACCTTCCTGTCATGCTAAAGTCAAAGATATGCCCCCTTTCTAATATGAGCAGGAGCGAGCTTGTGGAAGCTGGTGAAGACCCAGATGACACCGGCGGATACTTTGTTATAAACGGCACCGAGAGGATATTGGTTCTTGTTGAGGAGATAGCTCAGAACAGGGTTATAGTTGCCAAAGTCGAGTCTGGGAACATAGGAGAGATAGCCAGGATACACTCCGAGAAGGACGGCTATGTCCAGAGGCACCTTATTGAAAGGAAGAACAATGGCATAATGACCATAAGCTTCGCCAACATAAAGAAGCTGCCTGTTGCAATACTTTTGAAGGCTCTAGGCCTGGAAAGCGACAAGGATATCATAACGGTTATGTCGGACGACCCTGCTGTTCAGGAGGAGTTCTATTCCAACCTATACGAGGTGGACGTGTCCACTAAGACTGAAGGGCTTGATGCGATAGGCAAGCATATAAAAATACCGCAGGAGCAGTACAGGATGGAGCGCGCCACTAGGTTGGTCGACAGGTATCTGCTGCCGCACCTCGGGCAGGAACCGACAGACAGGATGCAAAAGGCAATATTTTTGGCAAAGGCGATTGGAAAAGTTATAAGGCTGCATCTAAAGAAGATAGATGAGGATGATTTGGACCATTATTCCAACAAGAGGCTGAAGCTTTCGGGCGACCTTTTGGAGATACTTTTGAGGTCGATTCTACTCGGAAAGTGGGGCTTGATAACAAGGATAACTTACAATTATCAAAAGCTTACAAAGAGGGGCAGGATGCCGCCTTTGCAGGCAATAGTAGAGTCCAATGTGCTGACCAACCAGCTGAACTCCGCTCTTGCTATAGGCAGCTGGGTGGGCGGAAGGACTGGTGTGAGCCAAAGGCTGGAAAGGAGCAGCTACATAAAGACGGTATCTCATATGAGGAACGTGCTATCCCCGCTGACATCCACTCAGGAGCACTTTGAAGCCAGAGAGCTTCATCCTACCCATTGGGGCAAGTTGTGTACCAGCGAAACTCCAGAAGGAGCTACAATAGGACTACGAAAGTATCTTGCCATAATGGCAGAGGTTACCAAGGGTGTTGAGGAGAAAGATTCGAAAAGCTTTGAGAAGACGCTTTCAAAGCATGTAAAGCCGGTCAAGGTGTAAAAATGCCAGAAAATTCAGTTGATGTGTACATTGATGGAAGGTACCTAGGAAGGTCCGAAGATCCCGAAGGTCTTGTCAGTGACATAAAGGAAAAAAGAAGGTCTGGCCAGATTTCAGAACAAATCAACGTTTGCTATTATCCTCATCTTAACGAAATCAAAATACTGTCCGATTCTGGAAGGGTCAGGAGGCCCGCGATTATTGTAAATGACGGCAAGTCAATGCTCACTCCTGAGATAATGGTCAAAGTCAGATCCGGCGAACTTTCTTGGAGCGACTTGTTCAAGAACGGAATCATAGAGTATCTCGATTCCGAAGAGGAGGAGAGCGCGTATATCGCAATAAAGCCTGAGGACATAACTCCTGAGCACACGCACGTTGAGCTAGATCCGTCAATAATACTCGGACTCTCCGCGTCTTTCATACCTTTCCCAGAGTTCGACAGGGGTGACAGAGTAAACTACGGAGCGAAGATGATAGGCCAGAGCATAGGAATATTCTCTACTAATTATTTTAACAGGGTTGACACAAAATCCAATGTAATGGTCTATGCTCATAGACCGTTGGTCCAGTCGCAAGGCCACCAGATAATAAACTATGCGAGCCATCCTAACGGATCCAACATCGTAATAGCGGTTGCGTGCTTCGACGGCTACAACATGGAGGATGCTATAATTGTAAACGCCAGCTCAATACAGCGCGGCCTGTTCTGGTCCATGATGATGAGGAGCTACGAAGCTGTTCAGAAAAGGTACATGGGTGGCCAAGAGGACATAATAGGAATACCCGAAGCCGGTGTCAGGGGTTATGCAGGCGAGGACGTCTACAAACACCTCCCAGAAGACGGGATAATAGACCCTGAGACAATTGTAAAGTCGGATGATGTTATAGTGGGCAGGGTGTCCCCTCTGAGGTTCTTGGGAACTATGGACCAGTTCATCACAGGAATAGAGAACATAAGGGAGACTTCGGTCAAGCTGAGGCATGGTGATGAAGGAATAGTTGACAGGGTTTTCCTAACCGAAACCACTGACGGAACTAAGCTCATAAAGGTAGTTATAAGGGACACAAAGATTCCGGAGATAGGCGACAAGTTCGCAAGCAGGCACGGGCAAAAAGGAGTAATAGGACTTATAGTTCCTGAGGAGGACATGCCTTTCACAGAGGATGGTGTCGTGCCCGATATCATATTCAATCCTCATAGCATTCCGTCGAGAATGACTATGGGTCAGCTCCTGGAGTTCGTGGGGGCAAAGGTGGCTGCGCTGTCTGGAAAATACATCGACGCTCCGGCATTCAATTCGCTTAAAGAAACAGAAATAAGGGACATGTTACACAGCAACGGATTCAGGAACGACGGAAAGGAAACAATGTACGACGGAAGGACAGGTTCAAGGTTCGATGCGCAGGTGTTCATAGGAAGCTGCTTTTATCAAAAGCTAGATCATCTGGTTTCGAACAAAATACATGCTAGGTCCAGAGGTCCTGTGGCTCTTCTGACAAAACAACCAACCGAAGGAAGGAGCAAGGAGGGAGGCTTGAGGTTGGGAGAGATGGAGAAGGACTGTCTGGTTGCTCACGGGGCTGCGCTCACGCTCAAAGAAAGGTTTGACTCGGACAAGTCCATCATACCGATATGCGCAGAGTGCGGCATGCTTGCCATACACGACCGCATAAAGAACAGAAAGTACTGCACTGTCTGCGGGAATTCGAAAATTATGAACGTGGAGATGAGCTATGCGTTCAAGCTCATGCTTGACGAGCTCAAGAGCATGCTGATTTATCCGAAGCTTGTTGTGAACAGGGAAGACAACATGGTGAACAGCATAATTTTTGGAGTGGTCACACCAGAAATGATAAACAAAATGAGCGTGGCCAAAATCACAAAAACAGAGCTCTATGACCAGGAAGGCTATCCTATAGAGGGTGGCCTGATGGATCCGAGGCTAGGAGTGGTTGATCCGGGAATAAGGTGCAGGGTGTGCGGAGGCAGTGTCGGCGAGTGCTACGGTCACTTTGGACATTTGGAGCTTACGAAGCCAATTGTGCATGTCCATTATGCAAAATTCATATTCAGCTTGCTAAAGTTGTTCTGCTCAAAGTGTGGCAGGCTGCTCATGGACGACTCAGGTATAGACCAGGCGAAGAGCAAGAAAATAAAGCTAAAAGACATAGCCAAGGAAGCTAAGAAAAAATGCCCCCACTGCGGAGAGCAGCAGAAAAAATACAAGTTCATAAAGCCTTACACTTTTGTCGAAGAGAAAAAGACGCTAAGCGGAGACATGCTCAGGGAGAGGCTTGAAAAGATGCAGACTCAGGACCTCAAGCTGATTGGTCTGAACATGAGGCCGGAGTGGCTGGTCATGACAATACTGCCGATATCGCCGGTCACAGTCAGGCCGTCAATAACGCTGGAAACAGGAGAAAGGTCTGAGGATGATTTGACACATAAGCTTGTCGACATAGTTAGGATAAACGAGAGGCTTAGGGAGAACATAGACCTTGGCGCTCCGGACTTTATCATAGAGGACCTCTGGGAGCTTTTGCAGTATCATGTTTCTACGTATTTCGACAACGAAATATCAGGCGTGCCGCCAGCAAGGCACAGGTCGGGCAGAGTGCTAAAGACGCTGTCGCAGAGGCTTAAGACAAAGGAAGGAAGGTTCAGGGGAAACCTTGCTGGAAAGAGGGTCAACTTCTCGTCCAGAACAGTTGTTAGCCCGGATCCGATGATAGACATAGACGAAGTAGGCGTTCCGCAGATTGTCGCAGAGGAACTGACAATACCCGTGCGTGTACACAAAGGCAATGTCGAAGAATTAAAGAAGATAGTTATGAACGGTTCAAAGTATCCTGGCGCAAACTATCTTATAAGGGCTGACGGTAGAAGGAAGAAAATAACCGAATTGAACAAAGAAGAAATTGTGAAGGAGGTCGAAAACGGTGCAGTTGTAGAGAGGCACATAAGGGACGGGGACATTGTTCTTTTCAACAGGCAGCCGAGTCTGCACAGGATGAGCCTTATGGCTCACAAGGTTCGCGTAATGCCTTACAAGACATTCAGGCTCAACGTGTCGGTATGCCCGCCTTACAACGCGGACTTTGACGGAGATGAAATGAACCTGCACGTACTCCAGACAGAGGAAGCTCAGGTAGAGGCGAACACACTCATGATTGTTCCTAAGAACATAAGGAGCCCGAGGTTCTCAGGGCCGATAATAGGAGCGCACAGGGACCACATATCAGGTCTATACTATCTCACTTCTGGTGAAAAGACATTCACCAGAGACCAATTCGTGCAACTCATAAGGTCGGTGGACAAGGATATTGAAATACCGAACAAGAAGACAATGACAGGAAAGGAGATATTCAGCGTGTTCCTGCCTAAAGGATTGAACATAGAGCACAAGACAAAGTCGTGCATGGGGTGCGAAAAGTGCAAGAAAGCCGGGTGCGAGCACGAAGCATATGTTGTTATAGAAAACGGCAAGCTAGTCAAGGGAAGCATAGACACATCTTCGATGGGCGCGTTCTCAGGCAAGCTTATAGACAAGATAGAACACGAGTGCGGCCCGTACGAAACGAAAAGGTTCCTGTACAATATAACGAGGCTTTCGATAAATGTGCTGATGCTTTCGGCGTTCTCAATAAGCATATCCGATCAGGACATACCAAAGGACGCGAAGAAGGAAATAGAAAATATAATATCCAATGTTAGGAAGGATGTGGATTTGTTGATAGACGAGTGTGACAAAGGTACAATAAAACTGCTTCCGGGAAGGAGCGCCAGCGAGAGCCTGGAGAGCCACATAAAGAGAAGGCTGAACAAAGCTATTGATGAAGTGGAAGGAGTTCTGGTGAACCATATAGGCGACAATTTCACGGTTATAATGGCGAAGAGCGGATCCAGGGGAAGCTTTGTAAACCTGGTACAAACATCCGCGCTCGTAGGACAAGAGATGATAATGGGTGAAAGAATGGAAAGGGGCTACTACGAGAGGACGTTCCCGCACTTCAAGCGCGGCGACATAAGCTTAGAGGCGAGGGGATTCGTAAGCAGAGGCTTCAAGGATGGCCTAACTCCTTTCGAGTTCTTCTTCGACGCAATCAACAGCAGAGAGTCGCTGATGGATAAGTCATTGAAGACGAGGCACTCCGGGTACATGGAGCGCAGGCTAGTGGGAGCGCTGCAGGACTTGAAAGTCGAATACGACGGAACTGTAAGGGACAGCGCAAACCACATAGTACAGTTCATAGCGGGAGAGGATGGACTAGACCCGTCGAAAATAACAAAGGCAGAGATAGATGTCGAGGACATCGCGAACAAGATAAAGTGATTATATGGAAGGAGCAGAAAACGCAAACGACTTGCCAGCATCGCTGATGGAGCGCGTGGAGAAAGCTGCGAGGGAAAAGAAGATGACAGCCGCGCAGAGGGAGAAGCTGATATCGGAAGTAAGGAAAGAGTTCATAAAGAGCAGCTTCGAGCCAGGGGAAGCAATAGGCGTAATAGCCGCTCAGAGCATATCAGAGCCTGCCACGCAAATGACAATGAGAACTTATCACGTAGCAGCTTCTGCGGGTTTGAAAGTCACTTATGGACTCCCCAGGCTTATAGAAATTTTCGACGCTAAAAGGAAGCCGGAGACTCCGGTCATGACAATATATCTGGATTCAAAGTTTGACAATATGGAGAGCGCGAAAAAGGTCGCAGAGGACATAATAGAGAAGAACGTAGCAGACCTTTCTAAGAGCATATCAATAAACCTCAACAACAATTCGATTGACATAGAACCCGAGGATTTGAGGAAGCTTGGCTCGATAAAGAGCGCCATAGAGTCTAAGATGGCGGACGACAAGAAGAAGAAAATCACAAGCACGACTCATGTGGTTTCAGTCTCGTTCAAGGAAGAGGTTGACATAAAGGAATTGCAGAAGCTCAAGGACAAGATAATGGTAGTGCATGTCAGCGGAATGGAAGGGGTAAGCAATGCCGTAGTCAGGAGGGAAGGCGACAACTGGCTGATAAACACCATAGGGACGAACCTTGAGGAAGTTCTCAAAATCAAAGAAGTGGACGAAACCAGGACAATATCGAACGACATACACGAAATAAAGAAGATACTCGGCGTCGAAGCTGTAAGAAGTGTGATTATAGACGAGTCGCTCAAGACAATGCAAGGCCAGGGTCTGAACGTTGACATAAGGCACGTGATGCTCGTAAGCGACATCATGACACTGTCTGGGGATGTAAAGTCTATTGGAAGATACGGTGTCGCTGGATCGAAGAGCTCTATACTCGCAAGGGCGGCTTTCGAGGAGACGATAAAGCATCTTGTAAAAGCGACCATAAAGGGAGAGAAAGATGACTTTAAAGGTATATTTGAGAATGTAATGATAGGACAAGTAATACCTTCGGGTACAGGAATGTTTGACCTTGTCGCGAAATTCGAGGATTGATTTGAATGAGCGTTGCGAATGAAATACAATCTGCGGTGAAAGCGGGAAACGTTGTAATTGGATACAACAAGTCGTTGGAATTTATAAAAAACAATTCTCCTAGGCTGATAGTGATGGCGAACAACATCCCAGAAACCAAGAGAGACGAAGTCGAACACGATGCCAAACTGTCTGGAACGAAGGTGGAAGTGTTCGACGGCAGCAGCAAGGACTTGGGTGTCATATGCGGAAAACCGTTCCCTATCTCGCTGCTAGTGATAACGAAATGATGTGCTAGAGGTAACAAATCTGGGGGATAAAATGAAGCTAACTTTGGATACCGACACTATAAGGTTGATAACCCTTTTTGAGAACATAACGCACGCTCCTGTGAAGGACTGCCTTGTGGACGACGAGACAAGCACTGTGTACTTTATAGTCGAAGAGGGAAAGATAGGCGTTGCCATAGGAAAGAACGGCAGCAGCGTCAAGCACGCGGAGAATGTGATAGGGAAGACCATAAAGCTCTTCGAGTTCTCGAACGACCTTGTGGTGTTCGTGAAGAACATGATACCGCAGGCGAATGCGATAAAGGTTAGAAACGAGGACAGCAAGGTGACAATCGAAGTTGGCATAGAAAAGAAGAACCGCCCTATTGTTATAGGGAGAGGGGGAAGAAATATAAAGATTTATAAAGAATTGTTTAAGAGAAACCACAGCGTAGATGATTTGTTGGTGCATTAGGCGATTGTAATGGCAAGAGGAGAATTTGCAGCAAGGAAGCTTAGCAAGAGCCACAAAAAGCTCAGGTGGAAGGACATAAGGTACAAGAGGCGTCAGCTTGAGCTTTGGAAACAGGACCCACTCGAGGGATCTCCTCAGGCCAAGGGAATAGTTCTTGACAAGAGGGTGGTGGACCAGAGAAAGCCTACTTCTGGTTTGCTGAAATGTGTTAGAGTGCAATTGGTAAAGAACAACATACAGGTAACCGCGCACGTTCCAGGAAACCACTCCATTGATCATGTGAACGAGCATGATGAGGTCACAATCGAGAAGATAGGAGGAGCTCAGGGAGGCCCAAAAGGAACCATGGTTGGTATAAAGTTTAAAGTTTCAAAAGTAAATGGAATCTCCCTTCCAGAAATAGTCGCTGGAAAGAAGCAGAAACCGGCAAGATAGTGATTTTATGAAAGTCTTTGACAAATGGGACATGGGAGAAGTGAAGGTCGCAGACGCAGGTCTGGAAAGGTACATATGCCTGCAGCCTGTCATAGTCCCGAAGACGGGCGGAAGGAACTCGACGAAGAGAGCGTCCAAATGGAAGATTAACATAGTCGAAAGGCTGATTACGAAGCTGATGGTTCCTGGACACAGGAGCAAGAAGCATGTAATATCATCCGGGCGCGCGACAGGAAAGTTCGAAAAGCATTTTTATACAGTAAAGGAAGCGATGGAGATTATAGAGAGCAAGACTAAAAAGAATCCAATAGAAGTTCTTGTAAAAGCTATAGAAAATTCTGCATTCAGGGAAGAGATTGCGGGCTACCAGATGGGTGGAATAATAGTCAGAAGGGCTGTTGTTACAAGTCCGCAGAGAAGGGTTGACATCGCGCTGAGAAGCATAACACAGTCTGCTTACAGGAAGAGCTTCGGTAAAAAGGAAGGCATGGCCGCAGCTCTGGCAAAGGAGATACTCGCAGCCAGCGAGAATGACGCAAGCAACTCCGAAGCTGTGAAGGAAAAGGAGCGCGTTGAAAGAGAGGCAGAGGGCGCTAGATAGGTTGTTTTTCATGGCGAAAAAAGATCTTATAGAAAGGATAACCGACACGATGAACAGTGTCGAGCAGATAAGGAATGTTGCCACAAGCTCCCACGTGCACCACGGAAAAACCGCGCTTACAGACAACCTGATGGGAGGAGCTGGAATGCTTTCTGAGAAGGTGGTCGGTGACAGGGACACGGGTATGTTCACATGGTTCGACGAACAGGAAAGGGAGAGGCAGCTTACTATATACGGCGCAAATGTTAGCATGGTCCACGAGTACGAAGGAAAGGACTATATAATAAACCTTCTTGACACTCCAGGCCACGTCGACTTCGGCGGTGACGTAACGAGGGCAATGAGGGCAGTGGATGGAACAATAGTTCTTGTTTGCGGGGTCGAGGGAATAATGCCTCAGACCGAAACAGTTTTCAGGCAGGCGCTCAGGGAAAGGGTCAAGCCGGTGCTTTTCATAAACAAGGTTGACAGACTCATACGCGAGCTAAAGCTTACGCCAGAAATGATGCAGGAAAGGTTTGCGAAAATCATAAGTGATGTCAACCTGTTGATAAGAAAGTATGCGGACGACGAGTACAAGGACAAGTGGGCGGTACAGGTCGGCGACGGAAGCGTTGCATTCGGCTCTGGAGTAAAGAAATGGGCTATATCAATACCGTACATGCAAAAGACCGGAATAACTTTCAAGCAGATAATAGATTTGGCAAACTCCGGAAACGACGACGAGCTTGCGAGAATAGCGCCTATGCACAAGGTAGTTTTGGACATGATAATAAAGCACCTTCCCAACCCGAAGGAGGCGCAGCAGTATAGGTTGGAAAAGATATGGAAGGGCGACGTTACCACCGAGATGGGAAAGGACATGATGAACTGCAATTCAAACGGAAAGCTGTCCATGGTAATTACAAAGATGGTAACCGATCCGCACGTAGGCTTCGTGGCTACAGGAAGGCTCTTTTCTGGAAAGCTGGTGAAGGGAATGGATGTATCTTTGGTCACTCAGAACAAGAACGAAAAGATACAGCAGGTGGCAATATACAAGGGAATACAGAGGATACAGGTGGACGAGATATCGTCCGGAAACATTGTAGCAATTGTAGGAATACCCGAGGCTTTCACAGGCGAGACTGTGACCAATGCTGGAAATGTGATGGAGCCTTTCGAGGAGATAAAGCACATATTCGAGCCGGTTGTCACAAAATCGATTGAACCTAAGAACACAATGGATTTGACAAAGCTGGTGAACGCGCTGAAGAGGCTCGGAAGGGAGGACACCACATTGAAGATAAAGATAAACCAGGAGACTGGGGAGTATCTGGTCTCTGGACTGGGAGAGCTCCACCTTGAAGCAAAAGTTGAAAGGAAACTAAAAGCCATGGGTATAGAAGCTGAAATGTCCAGGCCAATAGTTGTTTACAGGGAGGCAGTGTTTGGAAAGTCGCCTGAAGTAGAGGGCAGGTCGCCGAACAAGCACAACAGATTCCAGATCATAGTCGAACCTGTTGAGGAGAAAGTGTATGCTGCAATGAAGAGCGGCGAATTGCCGAGCGACTTTGAAATAAAGAAGAAGAAGACGGACATAGCCAAGCAGCTCAGCGAGTACGGCATGGACTACGACGAAGCGAAGAATGTAACGTTTATTTACAACGGCAGCATGCTGCTGGACATGACAAAAGGAGTTCAGTATATGAACGAAGTCATGGAGCTGGTCAAGCAGGCCTTCCAGAACATTATTGACGAAGGCCCGCTCTGTCGCGAACCTGTCAACGGAGTAAAAGTCAAACTCCTAGACGCAGAGCTGCACGAGGATCCAGTGCACCGCGGTCCGGGGCAGATAATACCGGCGATGAGAAGGACGCTGAAGAACGGATTCATGAAAGCTGACATCACGCTTTTGGAGCCTAAGCAGGTTGTGAGAATAGACCTGCCAGAGGAATTGATAGGCGTTGCGACAAGGGAAGTTGAGAACAGGCGAGGGCAGGTTATGGACATACAGACCGACAGCGGCTCTGCTGTGATAACAGCGAAGATACCTGTCTCGGACATTTTCGGATTCGATACATCTCTAAAGTCATCGACCAGCGGGCGAGGATTCTATAGCACGATCGAGATAGCTTTCGAGAAGTTGCCTAAGGATTTGAGGGAGAAGACAATAGAGCAAGTCAGGGAGAGGAAGGGAATAAAAGACTCGGGCTCAGACGAAGAGGAGTAAGCCGAACGTATTTAAATATTTTACAATAATTAGTATAGTAGTATATTGGCGGTTATCCAATAACTTAAAAAGATAAATTCGGAGGTAAGAAACAAATGGCAGATAAAAAACCACACATAAACCTAATGACAGCTGGGCACGTAGACAGCGGAAAATCCACACTGTTGGGTAGATTGTTATACGACTCTGGCGCCATAAGGGAAGAGGAAATGAGGAAACTCAAGGACCAGGCGAAAGATTACAAGAGAGAAACTTTCGAATATGCCTACGCAGTAGACAGCACGAAGGAGGAAAGGCAGAGGGGTCTGACAATAGATGTCATGCACAGGCCTTTCGAGACCAAGAAATGGTTCTTCACTGTCATAGACGCGCCAGGACACAGGGACTTTATCAAGAACATGATCACAGGAGCGTCGCAGGCCGACGTTGCAGTGTTCGTGGTCTCTGCAAAACCCGGTGAGGGAATACAAGAGCAGACCAAGGAGCACGCTTGGTTGTTGAAAGTTCTGGGTGTAGGCCAGATTATTATAGTGCTAAACAAGATGGATGCTGCAAACTATGACGAGAAGAGGTTCAACGAAGTAAAAGACGAAGTAACGAAGCTCTTCAAAGGCATAGGATACAAGATGGACGAAATACCAATGATACCAACATCTGGTTTCATGGGAGACAACATCGCCAAAAAATCCGAGAACATGCCTTGGTACAAAGGCCAGAGCTTGGTTGACACACTCGACCAGTTCGTTGTGGAGCCACCAAAGCCTACGGACAAAGCGCTCAGGCTGCCGATACAGGATGTCTACACCATCACAGGAGTAGGATCAGTCCCGGTTGGTAGGGTAGAGACAGGCGTTCTGAAGAACGGCGACAAGCTGGTCTTCATGCCTTCGGGCGCTCAGGGTGAGGTCAAGACAATCGAAGTCCACCACCAGCAGATAGAGCAGGCGATACCAGGCGACAACGTCGGATTCAACGTTAGGGGAATCGGAAAGACCGACGTTCACAGGGGAGACGTTGCCGGTCATCCTGACAATCCGCCAACAGTTGCGAAAGAGTTCACAGCGCAGATAGTTGTGCTGAACCACCCGACTGTCATAACAGCTGGATACACACCAGTGTTCCACTGCCACACGGCTTCGGTCGCGTGCAGGGTCGAGGAGATAATCGCGAAGATTGACCCGAAGACCGGACAGGTTGTTCAGGAAAAGCCAGACTTTATCAAGACCGGAGACGCGGCCAGGATAAAGGTCATCCCTAGCAAGCCTTTTGTGATAGAGAAGCAGGGCGACTTTCCGGAGCTCGCGAGGTTCGCGGTAAGGGACATGGGTTCGACTGTGGCAGCGGGCGTCTGCTTGGATATTGTGAAAGCTTAGGCTTTCACGCCCAATCTTTTCTTTTTCATTTTCCCCATTTCTAATCTTTTATTTTTCCTCTACTTTTGTCTAGAGTTTTTTTTGAAATATTTTTTTTTACAAAACAGCGACCCATCCTATAGTTCGCCCATCAAAAAGGATTTAAAGACAGACAGTTCAATAGAATTAAATTGTTTGAAGAATAAAATCATAGTTGATTGAAATGCAAGTTGCGAGGATAAAACTTTCAGGCAAGGACTCTAAGGAGCTCGGCACGATATGCGAAGATATTAGAGGAATTGCTAAGACATTTGGTGTCGGATACAAAGGTCCTGTGCCACTTCCGACAAAAGTGATGAAGGTTACCACGCTGAAGACGCCATGCGGTGACGGAACCGGTCACGGCAACGCCACATTCGAAAGATGGGAAATGAGAATACATAAGAGGGTAATAGACGTGCAGGCAGACGACCGCGCTCTAAGGCAGATAATGAGAGTCAACATTCCGCAGGGAGTCCACATGAGCATACAGCTCAAGGACTAAGGTATAAATCCTATTCCAGCTAATTCTATTCCATGGCTCACGGAGAAAAGAGAGCGAGAAGGAAGAAGACGAAAAGAAGGCGACAGAAGAAGAGGAAGCGAAAGCATTAGCATTCTATGCTACAGTCGTCCAATGCCATTTTTAATTTGTTCAAAATGCTGTTGATTTCTTCCCTGTTGATTTTTTCCATTTCTCCAATTGTTGTCTTATCTTCGTATCTTGAGTTGAAAACATCCATACACCTTCTGAGCATTTCTGATGCTCTGTACATGCTAGCGAGTTCGAGCGCAGAAGTCAATTTGTTCCAATCGTCCCACAAGAACTGCAGCTGACCGTCTCTTCTTATGGTTTCATTTACATTTGCTAGATATTTTTTTATGTTATTCATGGGCTTTTGATTTTCAACAAGAGATTCAGTGATTTCGTTAATATTCAACTTGTGGAATGAATCCTTCGCATCTTCATACTCCAGTGCTTTCTTTTTTAGCATTTTAGCATATACAGTTATTGCTCCCAAATCGTCATAGAGTGATCTTAGTGCTTCTTTTTCATCACAATCGATCTTGCGTCTGTTGTCGTAATATATTGATTTGTAGACTGCTGTTTTGAATCTTTCCTTCATCTTTATTCCAGGAAAAATAGTTGCAAGCTTTGTCAAGTTTCTTGTTATGTTACTGCAATGATAATCGATGTTTATACCAGTATCAGAAATATAATTGTCGCCTTTTATTTCGTAATAATGGACTTTTCCATTTTTGTCGGCTTTACAATATGTGGAGTAGCTTAATATGAAAAAAGAGTCCCTTTCTAGATTTTTCAGTATTTCATTAATCTCGGTTACTATGAAGTTAGAACTCTCGTTGCTTGGTTCGGGCTTAGCAGTCATCCTATCAATAATATATGGCGACGGTAATTTTTAGCTTTTCTGATAAGAAAGAAGTGGGCCATGCCGGATTCGGACCGGCGACCTATCGATTTCCTAGCGCTTAGCTGACCTATAAGTCGATTGCTCTAATTGCCCAGCTCATAGAGCTTCCAGGCTAAGCTAATGGCCCGTGATATGTATTACTCATTTGTCTTTTAAAAACCTTTCAAGGTTCGCGTTCAGGAACTTGTCGGCAGCCTCGAGTATTTTTTTAGTGTTGGCGTATGTCAGCGTGGACATGGAATCCTTGTAGTCCAGCCAGAGGTATTCGATGTGCTCGTCCGATATTACTACGTCCTTCACGTCTGTGCCCGCCAGGAAATAGACGGCCTCCTTGGATACGTTCTCGCCTTCGAAGCGGTAGAACCATGAGGTGGTCTCGCGGAATCCTGGTATGAACTTTATTCCCGATATTCCAGTCTCCTCCCCTATCTCCCTGATCGCTGTCTGTTCTTCTGTTTCCCCTTCCTCCATCTTCCCCCTGGGAAAGTCCCAGTATTCTCCCTTGAAGTGGTAGTGGAGCAGTAGGTAGTAAATCTTCCCTTCCTCCCTCCTGAAAATAACAGCGCCAGCGCTTTTTTCCTTCACCATTCGCATCCCCGTATACCCACAAACACATTATTTATATCTCTTCGCATAGGCAATAGTTTATAGATCCTTATGTTAAGCCGAAACGTGCTCACAACCCGAGTGGTAAATAGTTTGTTGAAGCAAGAATTTGAAGTTTTACTGACCAGGGGGTGCTTTGACATAGCGGCCAAGCGGGAGAGGCTACTGCTGGTAAAGTCGATGGTCAACGTGGACGGCTTGAACAGCGAGATAGCCAGGGACCTGCGCACCGCTTCTTATTTCCTATCCGCATGCCCGTTTGTTGTGTCTGTTCGCAGCAACCGCGGGCCCATGGAGGACGGCATGGTCTACGAGAGGTTCGATCTGCCCGTGGTTACCCCGAAGATGTTCGACGACATAATCGAGGGCGAGGCTTATCCTGCCAGCTCCGCGAAGGGCAGGAGGTCGGTGGAGATAGACGCCGAATCGATGAGGGAGAAGCGGTATGAATTAAAGTTCACGCTGGAGGAGCTTTCCGATCTGGTGGGCGTCTCGAAGAAGGCTCTGTACGAGATAGAGAACAAGAGGACGAATCCGACAGAGCAGACTGTCAAGATGCTCGAGCGTACGCTTAAAATAGATTTGAGGAAGGTTTACGAGCCCAAGGTTTCCGGCCAGTCCTGCTCAGAGCCCGCAAGCAGCATGCAGAAGGTTGTGAGCAGGGAGCTCAGCAGGATGGGAGTGGAGAACTCGCCTGTCGGCCATTCGCCGTTCGACGTTCTAGGAAGGGAAAAGTTCTCTCTAATGGCGTGCGTGGAGAAGGACATGGAGAAGAGGGCTGTTTCGATAAAGAAGCTTTCCGGCATACTTTCCTCGTCCGCGTTCTTCGTTTCAAAGTCTGGCCCGAAGAAGGTGGAGGGCGTGCCTGTGATACAGGAGGGCGATCTGCCCGAGATAAAGACTCCGAAGGATCTGAAAAAGCTTATAGACGAGAACGAGGACTAGAACGGTCAGTGCTCAACCACAACTATCTTGCAGTTTTCATCATATGCATGTATCTCTACTTTACCGCCCAGAGGGAAAGTTGTTATTGGAGAGGTGTGGCCAAAGTCCGCATTAGATATTATAGGAATTCCTCGTAGCTCTTTTTTGCTTTTAATGATTTTTTCAAGCATGCTGTCGGTCATATTCGATTCCTTTTGAAACCTTCCTATTACCAAACCTTTGACGCTTTCAAAATCTGGTTGATGGATTAGTGATTGAATATCCCTATCAAAATGATGAGGCTTTGACTCGTGATCGTCTTCTATGAAGAGTACGCTGTTCTTAATAGACGGCATAAATTCAGTTCCTTGCAAAAGATTCAAAGTGCAAAGGTTGCCTCCTATAACAGTTCCTTTAGCTTCGCCTTCCTGCATTATAACAAACCCGTTATTTTTAATGAAAGTTCTTTTATCTTTTGATTCGTACCACCTGTCGTCTGACCATTCATCAGACGGGTTTATTTCAAACGGTTCTTCTTTCATAAGGCATTTTTTAAAATATTCGATAGTGTATTCTATGCCTTTCTCCATTGAGAAAGATGAAAAGTGGGGCCCGTAATATGCGACCATTCCGGTCTTTTTTAGTATAGCCGAATGCAACGCCGTTATGTCCGAGTAGCCGCACAACACCTTCGGATTCCTCTTTATCAGGTCGTAGTCGATGTATCTCAACAATTGGTTTGAGTTGAATCCTCCGATTGTTGTGATAATTCCTTTGACATTTCTGTCTGAAAACGCCTCATGCAAATCCTCTATTCTGGATTCTATGGACGATGAATTGAAATCATCTATCTCTTCCACGTTCTTTGAAAAAGAGATGTTCAAGCCCATTTTTTTAAACACTGATTTTGCAATATCCCTGAACGGATCCTTTATAATTCCCATGCTCCTAGCAGGAGATATTACTCTTATTTCATCGCCGTTTTTTAACTTTGAAGGAACAATCATAAATTTATTTTAGCAGCGATGTAATTAATCTTATCTTTAGAACCACATACAGAGGTATTAGATGCACATGAAATTTTTCGAGCCCGTGAAGGTCAAAATTAAGGACGGCAGTACAGTTGTCATACGCAACCCTAAGATGTCCGATGCCAAAGAGCTTAGAGATTATATCAACTCCCTGGTGGAAGAGGACGCGCCGATATTAATGGCGAAGAAGATGAGCCTGAAAGATGAGAAGGAGTGGCTTGGTGGCATTCTGAAAAAAATAAAAAACGGTTCCGGCAATTATCTGGTGGCCGAGATGGACGGCCGCATAGTGGGCGGCATAGATTTTAGAAAGGAGATAGGAAGAAGTTCACACTGCGCCTCAATCGGTATAAGCGTTGCTAAGGACTATAGGAGACTGGGCATAGCGACCTTGCTGTTCAAAAAAATATTCGAAATCACGAAGAAGGACAAGTCGATAAAGGTCATATGGCTCAGCTTGTGCGAGCACAACAAGAAGGCTTACAACCTTTACAAGAAGATGGGGTTCAGGCCGGTCGCCAGGCTGAAGAACAGGATACAATTCAAAGGCAAGCTGGTAGACGAGATAGTTATGGACTACAAAGGATGATTATGGAATTCTGCGAGCGGATATGGGATGTGATTAAATCAGTTCCTAAAGGAAAAGTTACGACATATATGATTATTGCTAATCATATCGGAAGCAAGGCTTATCGAGCTGTTGGCAATGCGTGCAATCGCAACCGCTCTTCGGATGTACCATGTCACAGAGTGGTCAGGTCGGACGGAAAGCTGGGCGGCTTCAATCGAGGAAGCTTGCTCAAAGCTAAAATTCTGAGAAGCGAAGGAATAGATATAAAGAATGGAAAGATAAACAATCTTGACAACGTGATGTTCAAGTTCGGTAGATAACATGGCAGACGAAGACATAGTCGAGCAGAGGTTCGGGTTCGCCATCGAGAGGAAGGTGGACAGGAAGACCAAGAAGATGCAGGTCCAGGTCAAGACTAGGGGCGAGGGGATACCTCTGGCCGAGGCTGTCATAATTCTGGAAGGGTGGATAGAGAAGGTGAAGAAGGAACTGCAAAAGCCCTATGTGGAGAATTTAAAGTTCGGTAAATGACTATTCTCCCCAGTCGTCCTTTTCCTCGAGAACCAGCTGCTTCAGCATAACATCCTTGTATAACTGCTTTCCGTTTGAATACGGGCTTCCCTTCATGGGATGGTCGTCCATTCCTATGAATACTATCTCGTTTTCCTGCCCGCAACCCGGGCATTGGAGTATCTCGCCTACTGCCGCAGACTTGATGTACTGGTTCAATCCGCAGTCCGGGCACGGCAGCTCTTTATCGATTTTGTACAATTCCATCGATTCCATAACATTATCTATGATTTGAAAACGGCTTATTTGTTCCGGTTTTTATGCCACAAAATAAGACTTAAATGTGTCAAATGACACATCTTGATTATGTCAGTGGCTGAAGATGTGAGGCTGTACCTGAAGAACAGGCCGTACGTGCTCGACAACCTTGAGAAGGGGCTGGTCAACACCAGCCAGCTTTCTAGGATGATAGGCAAGGAGCTAGGCATAAGGAAGCTGTACGCGATAAAGGGCGCTGTAAGGAGGTATTCCGATCAGCTTTCCAAGTCCAAGCGCAGGCGGGAGGAGGGGATAATGAAGGTGCTGAAGGGAAGCAGTTTAACTCTTTTCGACAACGCCTCGCTGCTGGTAACTGACAAGGATATACAAGTAAAAAAGGTTGCTAGCGTTTCCCTTGGGTCAAAGCACATAATTATAGTGAACAAAGATATGTTCAAGGAAGCCTTGAGGAAAAACAAACGAAGCATTGTCAATTCACAAGAAAACTGTTCTGTTATAGTTCTCAATTCACCTACCGACGTACAATCAATTCCTGGAGTCGCTGCACTTCAGGCTTCCATATTAGCGGAGCAGAACATAAACGTGCTCGAGTTTTTCTCATGTTTCGAAGATACAATAATAGTGGTGAATCGCGCAGACGCGCTGAGAACTTACGAAGTTTTGAGTGGTATAGTTGGTTGAATTGTGTTTTGTCAACATATTCAAAACGACACAACGAAAATTTATTGATCAAAATAAATCTTCCGTAATCTTTAAATTCTTATATACCCACATACACATAATTAAAAAATGGAGGTAGATGTTACATGGCGCAACCAACAATGGGAAACATAGGGGGACAACCGATTTTGATTTTGCCCGAGGGCACTCTCAGGCAGCAGGGCAAGGGAGCTCAGGGCAGCAACATAGCGGCGGCAAAGGCAGTTGCTGACGCAGTAAGAACAACTCTAGGTCCTAAGGGAATGGACAAGATGCTGGTCGACTCCATAGGGGACATTGTTATAACGAACGACGGGGTCACAATACTCGACGAGATGGAGATAGAGCACCCGGCGGCGAAGATGATGGTGGATGTGGCAAAGACCCAGAACGAGGAGGTCGGCGACGGCACCACGACAGCGGTTGTGGTTGCGGGAGAGCTTTTGAAGAAAGCGGGCGAGCTTTTGGAGCAGGACATACACCCGACAGTGATAACCAGGGGCTTCAAGCTTGCCAGGGACGAGTCCTTGAAGATTTTGAACGAGATAGCTGTCCCAGTTACTCTGAAGGACGACGCTATGCTGCAGAAGATAGCGCTCACGTCAATGAGCGGCAAGAGCATGGAGCGCGCCACGCCTATACTTGCAAAAATAGTGGTGGACGCGGTCAAGCAGGTTGCAACAGAGGAAGATGGGAAAATATCGATAGACAAAACCGACATAAAGAGGGAGAAGAAGCACGGCGGTTCCGCAGAGGACACCGAGCTGATAAAGGGCATAGTGATGGACAAGGAGGTCGTTCATCCTGGAATGCCGAAGCTCGTGAAGGACGCGAAGATAGCGCTGATAGACGCTGCATTGGAAGTCAAGGAAACGGAGACGGATGCGCAGATCAGGATAACTTCGCCTGAGCAGATGCAGGCTTTCGTCGAGCAGGAGCAGCGCATGCTAAAGCAGATGGTGGAGAAGGTCATAGCAAGCGGTGCGACAGTTCTGTTCTCGCAGAAGGGGATAGACGATGTTGCCCAGCACTTTCTGGCAAAGAAGGGCATACTCGCAGCAAGGCGCGTCAAAAAGTCCGACATGGAGAAGCTTGCAAAAGCTACAGGCGCGAGGATAGTCACGAGCCTGGACGAGCTGAATTCGGAGGATCTCGGATACTCGAAAGTCGTCGAGGAGAAGAAGATAGGCGGCGAGGAAATGATATTCGTGAGGGAGTGCAAAATCCCAAAGGCGGTCACAATACTGGTGCGCGGAAGCACTGACCATGTGGTCGACGAGGTCGACCGCTCGGTTGAGGATGCTGTCGGCGCTGTTGCGTCCGCACTGGAGGACGGAAAGATAGTTTACGGAGCAGGCTCGCCAGAAGCGGAGATTGCGAGAAGGATAAGGAAGTTCGCTGACGGGTTCTCTGGAAGGGAGCAGCTGGCCATACTTTCGTTCGCAGATGCGATGGAAGTGATACCGAGGGCGCTCGCAGAGAACGGAGGCCTGGATCCGATAAACGTTCTGGTTGAACTTAGGGCAGCCCATGAAAAAGGCAATGTGACCTACGGAGTATCGATAGAGGACTGCGGGGTCGGGGACGCTGTGAAAATAGGCGTGGTCGAGCCACTGAAGGTAAAGACGCAGGCTATGGAGTCCGCTTCAGAGGCGGCAGAGATGATATTGAGGATAGACGACGTCATATCCGCGACGAAGCTCTCAAAGGGCGCTGGTGGCATGCCAAACATGCCGCCAGGTGGCATGCCTGAATACTGATTTCTGCATGGGAAACCTTTATTACCCAGCCAGAGAAATTTAATATATCCAGTGTTCAGAATATATTCAGTGATAAAATGCCGTCCGAAGAAGAGTTTGAGCTTATTCCAATATCTCCGATGAGGAGGCTGGAAAGAAGGCTTGAAAAAATGGAGTCCACCAAAGGAGTGGACGTGAAGGAGTTCTTCGGACAGCTTGTTGACATCGTAAGGATGAATCAGCAGCTTGTGGACGAGCTGGCAAAGGCGAACGATTCTTTGAGGATAGAAATATCAAAGCTTCCTGGAAAGCTGGACGAACTGATAAATGATTTGAACGAGCTTTTGGCTTTCATAAAGGCGTCTGCGGGCGCTGAAGCAGGAGAGGCTTCTTCCAATAATCTGGATCCGCTGCTGAAGAAAATGGACGCACTCATAGAAGGGAACAAGAAAATAGTGGAAAGCAACGAGCTGGTCATGGAGACCATAGACAGCATGTCAAAAGTCAGAAAGCCTCCTGTAAAGCCGTACATGGCGTCCAGGCTTCCGCCAATGAGAAGGCAAATGTGAGCATTAAATTGTCCTGATTCTAATTTAGATTATGAGCATCGGAAGAAAAGCGGTGTCCGAAGTCATATCTGCTGTGCTTGTAGTGATGATGGGCATAGCCTTGGCCGGGACAGCATACATGTGGGGGATGCCGATAATAGTCAAGCAGCAGGACACCAGCAACATGGAGCGCGCTTACAGTTATTTCGACAGGGGCAACACGAATTCTCTGGTAAAGAAGATAGAGTTCATAGCGAAGAACGGAGGCGAAGATGTTTTCACATCCGATGTTCCGGGCGGATGGTTGCTTCACGAATGGGACGAGTCGTCGCCAAACAACAACTCTTTGGAATTTTCATCTTTCGGCAGGGTATCCAACATAGCGATAGAGAACGCTGCTTCAGGAATATCTTGGATATCTCTGACTGCGGGAGGCAGCTGCCCTCCAGAGTCTGGGTATGTTGGCATTGATCCTTCCTATGTAGTATGCGCAAAAGCCAGCCCGATTTCGGATGGCTATGACATAAAGTATAGAGTGTGGTTCAGGACACTGTACGAGTCCACAGAGACAAAGGGCCATCAGATAAGGCTGGTGATGAATCCTAGCGGAGAGCTTTCATCGGGTTCGAACAGTGTTATTTTGTCCAGGGGTCCGATAACGTCCGAGGTCCGCGACGGCAAGACAATAGTAATAACCGAGATAAGGGTGCTTTTCTCATGAAACAGAAAGGCCAGTCCTACATAATACAGTTCATACTGTTCTTCATAATAGGCATAGGCCTTTTCATAGGCATAGGATCCTTCTACACGAACCAGTACGAGACTATGCGCAGGGACGCTGCTGACATATCAATCGAAATGATTAACGGCTATTTTTCATCAATGGTTGTTGCTTCGGTCAACGGATGCCACCAGTGCGGCTCTGTGGAGAACATAGTGAAAATAAGCGACAGGACAGCTGGATACCTTCTCGAGTTCAGCCTGAATCAGAGCGGGTTGGCTGTGGAGACAGTTCCTCCGGAGAGAGGGATGATATCTTCAATAAACAACCTCAATTACACATTCGATTCGATAGAAGGGTCTGCTCCTTCTGTGCAACCAATAAATTTAACATACGACAGAATACAAAATAAATTAGAGATTAGATGATAGGCAAAGTAGTTTTGACAAAATTGGTGAAGGGGTACAAGGTGCTTAACCAGAAGACAGTATCCAGGCAGCCCCTCCCAGTGAAGGTGGTGGAGCAGCCGCCTATTGCCGCTGTCCAGACTTCTCAGGAACCGGCCGTTCAAAAGTTCTCCGGTACTGCGGAAGCTCTAATATCTGAAAAGGGAATAGCCCTTCCTACTATGAAGTTCAAAGGCGTCCACCTGTCCAAAATGGAGGAAGAAGAGGAGAGGCTGCAGGACATAGTGTACCCGCTGATACCTTCAAAACCGAAGAAAGGCGAGCCGGTTTTCGCGTACGCCAGGATATACTGGGACGACAAGGCTCACAAGTACGTGTACTCTCTCAGCGAACCTGAGCTGTCCCCAAAACTGAGCGAGATACTTGTGAAGATAAAAGACCTTCTGGAACAGAGGCTTGATGTTGACTTTTCAAAGCTGAAAAAGTTCGAATCTTTGGGGTATCTTCACAAGCAGATGGACGAGCTTGTGGACTATTTCGGATTTAGGATTAACGAGTCCGAGAAGCAGGTGCTCAAGTACTATATCGAGAGGGATTTTGTAGGCATGGGCCAGATAGAGCCGCTCATGCGGGACGAGAACATAGAGGACATAAGCTGCGACGGCGTGAACATACCGATATTCGTATTCCATCGAAACTCTTCGCTGGGCTCCCTGAGCACAAACGTGTCTTTCGACAACGACCTAAAGCTCGACTCTTTTATAACAAGGCTTTCGCAGCTTTGTGGCAAGACAATATCGGTTGCAGAGCCTCTCATAGACGGATCCCTTCCAGATGGGAGCAGGCTTCAGGCCACACTGGCCACTGACATAGCTAGGAGGGGAAGCAATTTCACAATAAGAAAGTTCACGAGCAAGCCGCTTACTCCAGTCCACATATTGGAGTACAACACCATAGACATCAAGACCATGGCATACCTCTGGTTTGTGATAGACAACGGCGCGAGCATACTTGTTTCAGGAGGCACAGCGTCAGGAAAGACGTCTCTGCTGAACGTTCTGTCATTGTTCATAAGGCCTGACAAGAAGATTGTCAGCATAGAGGACACGGCCGAGCTCAAGCTTCCGCATCCGCACTGGGTACCCACTGTAGCAAGGACAAGCATAGACGACGCCGGCTCCGGAGAGAAGGGGGGTGTGGATTTGTTCGACCTGTTGAAAGAAAGCTTCAGACAGAGGCCGGACTACATCATAGTGGGCGAAGTAAGAGGCAGGGAGGCGTACATACTATTCCAGCAGATGGCTACTGGCCACCCGTCGCTAGCCACCATACACGCAGAGAACATGCCTAAGCTTATGGACAGGCTTACAACGCAGCCGATATCCCTTCCGCCTGGACTCATAGGCAGCCTGGATTTGATGGTCTTCCTGGCAAGAATGAAGTACAAAAACAAGTTCGTTAGGAGGACAAGCGAGGTTGTCGAGATGATAGAGTTTGACAGCGACAGCAAAAAGCCTCTTGTCAACTCCGTCTTCAAGTGGAACTCTGCGAACGACAAGTTCGATTCTGCAGAGAAGAGCATTATGCTGAAAAAGATAATGGAAAGAACCGGCATGAAGGAGAAGGAAATACAGGACGAACTTCAGAGAAGGATGCTTGTTCTCAAGTGGATGCAGGACAAGAATATCAAGGACTTTGAGAATGTGAACAAGGTGATAACGATGTACTATAATTATCCGCAGCGCGTCATCTCCATGATAATGGAGCAGATGTGATTCGCAGAGCCAGGTGTCTGAATGGGATTTTATACAAAGATATCTTTTAGAATGTTCAGCCAGTTTAGCGACAGCGTAGCTTTCTACTTCGACGGCCTCAAGTCTGATCTCAAGCGGGCCAGGATAAAGCTCTCACTCCAGGAGTACATAAGCATCTCAATAATGACATGCTTCATAGTTTTCCTTTCATCGTTTCCCGCACTTTCGTTCGTTTTCGGTTTCGTGTTCCAGAACTTTCTTTTCAGCTTTGTCACATCCTTCACTCTAAGCATATTGGTGACAGTCGGATGCTTTTTGCTGATGATGAATTACCCGAAGATATTGATAAGGGAGAGGGCGAAGAAGATAGACAACGAGTTGCCTTTCGCGGCGCTTTACCTTTCCACAGTAGCCAGCGCGAAGCTTCCTGTACACAAGATATTCGAGATATTTGCAAAGTTCAGCAAGTACGGGGAGCTGACCGAGGAGATACAGTTCATACAGAACGATATAGACGTTTTTGGACTTGATGTGAACACCGCTTTGGAGAAGGCTGTCGAGAGGTCTCCGTCTAAGATGCTCAAGGAGATGCTGTGGGGAATGCTTTCAACCATGAGGACTGGAAGCGACCTTAGCGTGTACCTAAAGGAGACTGCAGTGGGCATGGTCGGAGACTACAAAAGGAAGCTGTACGAGTTCGCCCACCAACTCACAATCTACATAGAGGTGTACCTGACTTCTATAGTGCTTGGAACAATATTCTTCACAATACTGACTTCGATAATGTCAGGAATATCATCCACAGCCAACACGTCCGACACGGTAGTGCTCCAGTTCATACTCATATTCGCGTTCATGCCTTTGATATCCATACTGTTCATTTTGATGGTAAAGTCGATAACGCCAGGTGGAGAATGATGACTAACAAAATTTCAAAAAAGTCAAACCCCTTCTCTAAGATGAGAAAGGACAGGCAGGTGCTTCTGCTCACTTCAGTATGTTCAGTGCTGTTCGTAACTCTTGGAATTGTGAGCGGAAACATGGGAGTCACAGCAAACGCCATACTCCTCTCCACGCTAATGGTTTCGGTTCCTCAGTTCCTTTTCATATACGAAAAGTTCAGAAACCTGAAATACATGGAGGAAAAGTTCCCCGTCTTCCTCAGGGACATGATAGAGTCGGTTAGGTCGGGCATGCCGCTGCACAAGGCAATAGTGATAATAAGCAAGTTCGACTACGGCAAACTGTCTAAGGAAGTGCAGAAAATGGCAAACCAGCTCACCTGGGGAATACCTCTCGAAAAGGTTCTCGACCAGTTCGCCGAAAGGATAAAGCGAAGCAAGAGGCTTTACACCAGCGTCAAGATAATAAGGGAAGCTCACCTTTCAGGGGGAGATGTAGTATCCACTTTGGAAACAGTGTCGAACAACTCGAACATACTCGAGGATGCCGAAAAGGAAAGGAGGAGCATGCTAAACCAGTATGTGGTCCTGATGTACGCGCTCTCTTTCATATTCATAGGAATAGTTGTGGCGATAAACAACATGATGATACCTATATTCGAGGTCTCCGGAGGAAGCATGGGAGGAATGTCTTCAATAGGCATAAGCAATCCGTGCGCGAGCTGCTTCGGCCCAGCGGACTGCGCGGTATGCGGGCTCTTCAACTGGGTTTCGGCATATATTTTCTCAATACAGGCGGACACCATAGCCTCATACTACGTCTCCCTGTTCTTTTTCATGAGCATAATACAGTCGATGTTCTCCGGGCTGGTGGCTGGTCAGATAGGCGAGAATTCAATTACAGCCGGTATAAAGCACAGCCTAGTACTGGTTGCAATAACATTCGGTGCGTTCTACTTCCTTGTATACTTCGGGGTGTTGGGAGTTTGATATCCGCTAAGGGGCAGTTCAATGTAGAATTCTTCACAGTGCTCATACTCTTCATAGCTTTCGCGTCATACTTTTCATTGAGGATTTTGGACGTCACCCCGTCGTATACCGCTCAGGTCAATCAAGCCATAATAAGGTCGGAGTCTTACAGGATAAGCGAGGCCATCATAAACGATTATGGCTATCCTGAGAACTGGGAGACCCTGTCATCTAGCGTAGTGAAAAAAGTCGGGCTTTTGGACATGTCCTACAACAAGACTAATATGGTTTCATTTTCCAAAATAACAAAGCTCGAGCAAATGTGCGGCAGCGGTTCAAACTATGCTAAAATAAAATCCCTGATAGGCGCGGACAACGACTTTTCTATAATGCTGGTTGAAAAGCCTACAGGAGAGGTCCTCATAGATTGCGGAACTCCTGTGACAAGCGCTTCAGTGGCCTCTACAAAGAGGCTCGTGGCGTTCGACTCGGACGCTGACGGAAGTTTCGAGTATGGGGAGCTAATAGTGCAGGTGTGGTAAATGGAAAGCAAAGGTGTCATAAACATAATCGAGCTGGTGGCAGTAGTCATAACTCTTTTCGTCTCGTTCGCCATATTCTTTCCGGACACAGACTACAAGAACAAGTGGGGTGACGCGTATACAGTGCTGAAGGCTAGGGACACTACCGTGCTCCTGGAAAGAACAGGGGACTTGCACAGCTACGCTTTCGACGACAGCATGATTGACGAATATTTCTCGATATTGTTTCCAGAAGAGAATGTGATACTTTGGAGCGAGACAGACGGTACCATAAAGTCCGATGTTAGAGTCGCGTGCGTATGCAGCGATTCCGTGATTCACGACCTCTACGAGAGGGCCTCTTCAGTTAAGCTGAACGAAAGGAACATCAACATATCTTATTGCAAGGCGGACCTGGATTCTCCGAGTCCGTGTATAACAAATTCGGACGCGCTTGTGATATACGGTTATGTCAATCTGGTTCCATATTCGCAGCTCATCTCAGAATATATATCCAGCGGCAACGGGATTGTCGAATTCGTGGACTTTGACGTAGAAAGCCAAGTTGACTCAGTGCAGTCGGGCACTTTCGGTCTAAAGTGGGTTGGCTCCTCAAGCAATAAAATGAGTTCGACTATTTTCAACAATCCTTCTAGCTCTTCACAAGTGACTCACTCGATTCACAAATACTTTTACCACATCCCGATGCCGTTCATCACAGACCGCTCAGGAGAGTCTATAGACGGCTGCTCATACAATCCAGTGTCAGGAGGCGCAATAGCACTAAGGGGAGTAAACTACACATTCTGGATATGCGACAACGACTCGGTATGGTTCGATACAAACGGCGACGGGACTAGAGATGAGCTGGTAGAAGAGATGGGAGGATTTTCTCTAGGCGGCTACAACTTCTTTCTAAACTATGTCGAGGGCGAGACTGTAATGATGGCATCCTTCAGGCCCGACTATGTCTTTGACGGATTTCTTTCTTTCATGTCTGGAGGAACTTGGAAGAGCCCTCACATAGAGCCTGTGAACGGCGACGATTCGAGAATTCTCTTAAAATCACTGTACCCAAGCGCAATAGTTGATCAGATTGCCGGCTCGAGAATAGCATGGGCGCCCACCCTAGATGTTTGGAAAGACGACGAAAGAGCGTTGGCAACTTCTCTGATATTATGGGCGTCCAACCACGAGGAAACAAGCGAAGTATCCGGACTTAATGTGGGGTACCTCACGTCTTACATAAACGTGGAAAGCAGGGACATGATGGAAATATACAAGTTCAGCCTAGGACTGGGATATCCTTACTAGCTATTTCAGCCTAATTCCTTCGAGGTTCTTAGGCACGCATGTCTCTATCTTGAATATCCTGTGTATGCTTCTCGCCAGGTCAAGGGACCTTTTAACCTCTCCGTGGCACACCAGAACCTTGCTGGGTTTTGATCCCAGCCTGCTTATGAAGCTGAGAAGCTGGTTCCTATCGCTGTGTCCGGAGAGACCTTCAAGCGTGTAGACCTCCATGTTTATTGGTATTGTGTTGGTCTTTCCATTGTCGCTTGAAATTGGCAACTCCCTCCAGCCGCGCTGTATCCTTCTTCCAAGAGTTCCCTCTGCTTGGTATGACACTAGTACAAGAGTGTTTTTCGGGTCCTCAGCTAGCGCTTTAAGATGCTCCATGATAGGGCCTCCAAGCAACATTCCAGAAGTTGAAAGTATGACCGAAGGCTTCTCGTCCCAGCATTTCTCCCTTTCAGACTGGGATGCGATTCTCTTGAATATCTTGTTCACGAACGGATCCTGGTTGTTGAATATGTCGCGTTGTATGTTCCTTGACATATATTCAGGATAAGCAGTGAATATCCCGGTGGCGTCCCATATCATTCCGTCTATGAACACTGGATACTGAAAGTCGTTCTGCGCCAGTATAGCCATTACGTCCTGGGACCTCTCGACAGAGAATGTCGGTATTACAACACTCCCTCCCCTGGCCATGGTCTTGTTTATAATTTCCATGAGCTGGCTCTCTACTTCCTGCCTGTGCGGCATAATGCAGTCCTCCCCTCCGTACGTGGACTCCATGACAAGCGTCTCCACCCTCTGGAAGTTTGTGAACGCCGGCTCGAAAAGCGTGGTGCGCGCGTACTTCATGTCTGACGCCCATACTATGTTGTGCATGCCCTCGCCTATATGCAGGTGCACAAGCGCTGAGCCCAGTATGTGGCCTGCGTTCTGGAATGTCAGCCTCACATCCGGAGCAACATCCGACACCTCGCCGTATTCGAGCGGTATAGAGTGCTTTACAGCCTCCTTCACGCTCTTGGCTGTGTACGGAGGCTTTACGCCGTTCCTCTGCATGACATCAATATAGTCGAGACAGAGCATTGCAAAAAGATCCATTGTCGGAGTTGTGCAGTAAAACGGCCCCTCGTACCCGTATTCGTAAAGGTATGGAACCATGCCGCAGTGGTCCAGGTGTGCGTGCGTGACTATGATTGCGTCAAGCTCGCTGGGATCGAATTCCTTCGTCTGGAGTATTGGATATCTGTTCTGGTCTGTGCCGCCTATGCTCACCCCACAATCGATTATAACTTTTGATTTCGGAGTCTCGATAAGCGAGCAAGAGCGTCCGACCTCCCTGAATCCGCCTAGCGGTATTATCCTTATCCAGTCGCGGTTTGTTTTTCTCTCCGTAAAAATGCTAGTGCCTATGTCGTTAAGGAACTTTTTCCTGAACTTTACTTCCTTGTGTATCACCTTCCTTATACCTTCTATTATTTCGGACTTTATTGATGGAACCCTTTCTATCCTCGGGACCCACATGGTCTCCGACCTTATCTTCCTGAAGGTCTCCCCTCCCCTGCCTATGACAATTCCAGGCTTTTCCGCGGCTATTATTACAATGCTCCTCTCGGGCTCGAAGTAGATGTCCTTTATGCTCGCTTCTTGCGGCACAATATCCATTATCATTTTCTTTGCGGCGTCCTGGTCGATTGTCAGGTTGCCTTCAGGCCTGACTTCTATCCTTTTCTTTATTGTGCTCACTATTTCCTTTATCTCGGAGTCGTGAGAACGGAAAAAGTCCTGGCTCTTTGTGTACACTATTATTTCAGAACCTTCGAGTTCGACCCTGCTTATCGCCTGCTTTGGCAAACTGCTCCTAACTTTGTCCAATATTTCCATTAAAATCAACTTATAAATTCAGAATACAGGCTTTACAATTCGAATCAGTTCACTTCTCCTTAGGTCTCATAGGATATGTGTTTCTCTTTATCCCATCTTTTGTTATCGCTATCACGTCTATCGCATTTCCGCCGGATGCGATGTCTCTTTCGACTGCGGCCCTTATTGCGCGCTGCGCGAGCTTTGAAGCCTCTTCTACTGTCATGTTCTCAGTGAAACTGTCTTCCAACACTCCCAGCGCCATCGGAGATCCAGAGCCGGTGGAGAAAAACTTTCTTTCCTCCTCTATTGAACCGATGGCGTCTAGACTGTATATGTGAGCGCCTCCGTTGTACCCAGCCACTATCAACTGAACCATGTAAGGTTGGTAAGTCCACCTACCGTTCTGGAGAATGTTTGCCAGCAGCGTGGCCGCTCCTCGGACAGTTATCTTCCTCTGGTTCTGTATCTCGAAAAGCTTTACTTCGGCCTTCATGTACCTTACCAGACTCTGGGCGTCGCCGCTTGCTCCCGCAATTGTCATTGCAATATAATCGTTTATGTCGTAAACTTTCTCAGTGTCCTTGCTGGCGACCAAGTACCCCATTGTTGCCTTTTTCTCGGCAGCCAGGATAAGACCGTCCTTGCATATTATTCCCATTGTCGTTGTTCCGGTTTTCCTTATGTCGGGTTGTTCTAATTTTGCCAATTAAATCACTTTCTCATCCAGGACCAGATAGAATTTGGATGATACATTAATTATGTGCCTGCTTTTAAATATGTTTGTTTTCCTCAATACTGCTTTGCGACGTACACTACCTGTCCGGCTTCCTTTTTGCATTGTATGCACCTGCCAGCCGTCTTAGAATCATTATCCTTAAGCGACATCCCCCGTATAACCCCGCCGTCTGTCTCGGCCCTTATCAGCTCTGCACATTCTACGCTTCCACACCAGTGGACCTTTACAAGCCCGCCTTTCTCCCTGATAATGTCTTTCAGCTTGTCCATGCTTCCCGCCTGCCTGATGTTTTTCTTCAGCTCCCTGTCAACCTTCTTTATCAGCGATTTCTGTATGCTTTTCAGCGCCGATTTCACAGCAGTCTTGGCTTTGCTTATTTGGACAAAGCTCTTTTCGCCAGTGTCCCTTCTTACAATCACAAACTGCCCCTTCTCGATGTCCCTCGGCCCTATCTCTATGCGAACTGGCACTCCCTTCATCTCCCAGTGGTTGTACTTCCATCCGGCAGTGCACCCTTCCCTGCCGTCCAATTCCACGCGGAAATCTTTTAGCATGCTCTTCAGCGAGTTCGCTTCCTTCAGCACGCTCTCCTTGTTCGAGTCGTTGAATATGGGAACTATGACTACTTGCTTCGGCGCTATTGCGGGCGGCATCACCAAGCCTTTGTCGTCGCCGTGCATGCTTACGACTGCAGCGAATATCCTGGATATCGCTGGGCCGTAGCATGTCTGCCATGCGTAGCTTTCTTTACCTTCCTTGTCAGTGAACTTTATCTCGAACGGCTTGGAAAAGTTCTGGCCAAGGAGATGAGTGGACGGAAGCTGCAATACTTTCCCATCAGGCATCAGGGCGTCGGCCGCATATGTGTGCACTGCTCCAGGGAACTTGTCATGCTCAGGCCTCTGGAAGAAAATGAAAGGCACAGCGTACTGGTCGTGGAGAACCTTCTCCGTAGTTTCCATATCCTGCAGAACCTGCCTCTCCGCCTCTTCCCTTGTTTCAAAAACATCATGCGCCTCTATCCAGTGGAACTCCCTGCTTCTTATGAACGGCCTTGTCGCCTTCCCCTCGTACCTCCAAACCGGGCAGCGCTGGTATATCTTCAGAGGCAAGTCCCTCCAGCTGCGAACCCATATCGAGTACATCTTGTACATCGCAGTCTCGCTTGTCGGTCTGAGCGCGAGTCTCTCCTCCAGCTTCTTGTTCTCGCTGCCTGCTTCATTGACCCAGAAGACTTCTGCCGCGAATCCCTCCACATGCGAGCTTTCTTTCTTAAAATTAGACTCTGGTATCAAAGCCGGGAACCACGCCGGGCTGTGCCCGTTGGACTGGAGCTCATTTTCCATCAGGTCGTACATGAGCTCCATTGACATAACTGACCAAGGCCTGAAAACTAC
>CAYRDB010000002.1:0-38659 GCA_964423085.1 uncultured archaeon | reverse complement strand
TTATTCCCCGTCAATTTTTATCGTCCTGAACTTGCCCGCGCTGGGCTCGTAGATGTACCCGTCTGACAAAAGCTCGTCAAGCGTGCGCTCGATGACATTGTCGTCCAGCTCCAGGCTCTCGAACACCTTTCCTATCTCCGCGCCGCTTCCGTCGTCCAGCTTCTCTATGGCTGCCAGCACCTCGGGCTTGTGATCGGGCTCGTTTTGCTCGAATATGACCTCAAAAGCGTCCTCCTCTATTCCCATCCTTTTCCCGTATTCCTTCATCTCGTCCTCGGGTAGCCTGTCCTTCAGCCTGCGCATGGTGTCCACTATCCTCTTCCTCTCGTGCATCATGTCAAGCAGCTCGAGCCTCCTCAGCGCCTTGTAGTTGGGCTCGACGGTCTTTACAATGTCCGCCCTGATGTAGTTCTCTCCCTGGTACTCGCCGACAGGGCCTATCACAACAACCAGGTCGCCTTTGCCTATTTTCTCGAACATGCCCACGTCCGCTCCGAAAGCCTTGACGCGCACAGCGCCTGTTCCGTCGTCCACTGTTATGCTTGAATATTTGCCGCTGTCGCTCACGAACTTGTCAGTCACAGTGGCAATCACATTGACCTTGAATATCTTCTCGCCAAGCGGGGTTATCACGCAAGGTATGTCGGAGGATACATACTTGCCCCCGGATATGTGGGACACCTGGGCTTTTTTGGCTACTGTTCTGTCCATAAGGCTACACCTTCCTCAGTATGTTGGGCTTGGGCTGGTAGAGCATGCCCTCCCTCAACATTGTGTTTAGAAGCTCTTCGGCATTGCCCACTCCCTCCTGGTTGGCCCTTTTCAGAAGCTCGTCCTTTGGTATGTCCTTGCCCACCTCTGCCTCGAGCGCGTTCACGAGGTCTATCATCAACTTTGTCTTCCCCCTCTGTGCGGAAGTCATCTTCTGGCCCTCCACCCTGTCGATGTCTATCTTTCCAGTTTCTGGCTCGAACCCGAACTGCCTGAGCGAAAAGCTCATGAGCTTTATCGCCCTCTGCGCGTCCTCCGGCTCCACTGTGGGTGACAGCCTGACTTTCGCCGACGCCTCAGATATCCTGATTAGCGCGTCGTACTGCCTGACCGTTATTGCTACGGGCGAATCCTCTCCGCTCTTCGACCTCATCTGCAGGTAGAAATCCTTCAGAAAGTTTCCGGCGTCCTTTGTGAGCACGGGGTGGACGTTCGCTCGAGCATAAGAAATGTACTTTCTCAGGAAAGCGGGGTCTATCTCGGGTATGGAAGATTCCTGCTGAAAGTGCCTCATATTTAGTATGTGCTCCGCAATCTTCCCGTCCCTTTCAGGGTTAGGCAGGTCCCTGAGCGCGAACCTCAGGTCGAACCTCGAAAGCAGGACCTCGTTGATGTCCACCTGCTCCCTTATGGGTATGTAAGGGTCGAACCTACCGAACTTTGGGTTCGCTCCAGCCAGTATCGAAGTCTGCGCAGGAAGGGTTGCCACAATGGAAGCTTTCGCTATGGATATGGTCTCCATGGACATGGCCTCCTGAAGCTTGCTCATGTCGCTCGGCGCAACGTGGCTGAACTCGTCTATGGCGCAAACAGAGCGGTTTGCCATCACAAGCGCTCCGGCTTCGAGAACCCACCCTCCCATAAAGTCCTCGTCCTTCACAACAGTCGCAGTAAGACCCGCGCCTGTAACGCCCGTTCCCGAAGCGTACTTGCCCCTTGGTATGAGCGTGGACGTTAGTTTCATTATCTGGGACTTTGCAGTGGAAGGGTCTCCTACAAGGAGTATGTGTATGTTTCCGCGTATCCTTGTCTTGTCCATCAGGACGTGCTGCTCTCCCGCGAACATCTGAAGCACTATCGCCTCCTTCACCTCGCTGAGGCCGTATATTCCCGGAGCGACGGAAGCGACTAGCTTTTCGTATATGAGCGGGTCCTTCGCCAGCTCGACAATCTTCTCCTCGTCCTCCGGAGTTATCCCCAGCTCCTCCCATTCGAGCTCGACAGCCTCGACGTTGTTGGCGTCTATGAAAATGTCCAGCTGCCTAGACTTGGAGCCTTTGACGCGTTTGGGCATCTGCTTGAGAACGCCCGTCACTTTTATCCTGTTTCCAGGGTCGGTCCTCTTGTGAAAAAATGTAGATGTCAGGTCCTCCTTCAGGAAAACGTTGATGTTGGAGGGCTGCTCGCCCGTGGTTATCTCGAAAGGCTCCTCAATGGTTATCCACCTGGCGTCGTAAAGCTTCTGGTCGACGAGCTTGAAGCCGCGCCTGCACCCGCAGTCGCACGCCTCTGGGTTGTGCAGTATCTGCTCGGTCTGTATCACCGATATTTTCGCACCGCATTCCGGGCACGTGAATACCGCCTCCGAAACCTCAGGCCTGATGTCGCTAGCCCTCTTGACTATGCCGTCCACAACTATCATCCTCTCTATCTGCTCGGACCTGATGTTCCTGATTCTTATCTCCTTGTCCTTTGGGAGGTTGAGGAACCTGACCCTGAGCCTGGCCTCGCCCAGACCCGTGTCTATCTGCTTTATCGCTTCCTCCATCGCAGCCATGGTTTCGACCGGGTTCTCGCACAGCATGTCGGCCAGCTCGATGTTGAACTTGTCGAGTATGGAATAATCTATTGATATTGATTTTTTGTTTTCAGTCAGAGATGTGACTAGCTCGTCCGTGTAGAACTCGTTAAGGAATTCCGAAAATTTTTCAACGATTTCCTCTTTTTCCATATCCCTCAAACTTTTGTATGTCCTTTAAGGGTATTATCCCTAACCGAATTTTGAAAACTATCCAAAAATAGTTTGAGTCCGTAAAACTTTACGGTTTCGAAGCTAAAGTTCCGATGAGAATAATAGTTAAAAAATAAAAAAACCTGGCTATTTCTTCTTGACCATGGCGCCGATTTTCTTGAGCTTGTTCGACACCTTGTTCACAGCTATAGCCACGTCCTCTATCTTCCTGGCGCCGGTGCACACAACCTTTCCTGATCCGAAAAGCAGGAACGCTACTTTCGGGTCCTTCATCCTGTACACCAATCCTGGAAACTGCTCGGGTTCGTACTCCGAGTTCTCGAGGTTGAACGCTATTGTGTCCAAGTTCAGGTCCGAGTCGAGCTTCGCGGAAGCTACAATGTTCTCAACCTGTATCTTGAATCCGTTAGGCACCTTCACGCCGGACTTTTCAACCACAGCGACGACTTTTTTGAAGACCGTCCTCACGTCTGTCAAGCTGTGCGCGCCAGTGCACACTATCTTGCCGGATCCAAATATCAAAGCGGCCGCCTTAGGATTCTTTATCCTGTACACCAATCCTGGAAACTGCTCGGGTTCGTACTCCATGCCGTCGAGCTTCGAAACGACCTTCTCAAGAGGTATGGTCACTCCGAACGCTGCTGATGCGACTATGTTCTCAACCCTTATGCCAAAATCTTTTGTAGCCATTTTTAGACCTCCGTGTCAACTAGAAGATTTGATACAATTTAATTTGCCACAAACGCTTAAATATTAGGGTTTTATCATTTTCGAAATCTGTTTATATCCCATATCTCGGTCTCGTCGGACCTAGCAAATCCTCTTATTTCTTAGAATTCCGAAATATAGAATAGAGTTTCGTTGAGGTGTTCGAGTGAAAGTCATAGGTTACAACTACGCCGCAGTTCACATGATGGTTCATCTACTGTTAGCCGCGGTGCTGTACTTTGCCGTGCAGGGGTTTTCAATCGACTACGTCAAGCTGGCTGTTGTGGCTGTCGGAACTGCCATAGTGGACATAGACCACGTCATTCTGTGGAAGGAGAAGGGAATAAGGGGGTACTTGCAGCTTAGGAGCGTCGAGGAGTACGGAAAACCTAGAAGGTACATGCTACATAACTTGATTTCCATTTTCGCTCTCCTGGGAGGATCGACACTTATGGTGGTCAACAGCTATTTTCTAGTCGGGCTTTTCTTCGCAGCAGCGCTTGTCCACATGCTTTGGGACTTTTTGGAGGACATTTTGGTTTTTAGAATGGGTTACGGTCATTGGATATGAACAGCAAGCTGATAACGGGCATAGACGAAGCGGGAAGGGGCGCGATGATAGGCCCGATGGTCATATGCGGTGTCACTGCCGAGAAGAAAGTGGAGCGGATGCTCGAAGACGCCGGAGTGAAGGACTCGAAGATGCTGACCCCGAAAAGAAGGGAAGAGCTCTACGGAGAGATAAAGGAGATAATACAGAAGAACAGCAGAATCTCCAGCATAATACCTATATCCATACAGCCGTGCAGGATTGACGGCGACCGAGGGAAGAAGATAAATCTGAACGTGATCGAGGCCAGGACTATGGCTGAAATAATAAACATGTGCGGAGGGGACGAGGTGTACCTGGATGCTCTTACTTCAAACCCGAAAAAGTTCAGGGACCTGGTCTTGGGGTACGTTGACAACAAGGGAACAAAAATAATAGCCGAGAACGAGGCGGACAAGAACTATGTGATGGTCTCAGCCGCTTCGATAATAGCCAAGGTCGAGCGCGACCGGGCGATAGACGACATAAAGAAAAAGGTAGGATACGACTTCGGAGTCGGGTATCCGCACGACGAGAGGACAATAGACTTTGTGGACATGCTGATAAAGAGGGACAAGCGACTGCCCTCTTATGTCAGGAAGAGCTGGGTTACCACCCAGATGCTGCAGGAGAAGAACTGGCAGCGAAAGGTAAAGGATTTTATCCTTGGAAACAAACAGAATTAAAGAGATGTTTGGGATGAGCGTGAAATTGAAGGTTGAGCAGAAGCTTGTTTCAGTTTACAGTTTGATGGGATTGCTTTTCGGCGTGCTCTCTAACTGGATGTACAGCACCAGCTTGGCGCTCGCAATGATATTGCCGGCAGCGGTCTATTTCGCATCTGTAGTGGCTCTGCGCAAGTACGCCAAGATTACAAAGGTTTCTTCTATAGCATCCAACACTCTGGTGACTTTCTTTTTGGTCTGGATTGTTGTCTGGGTTTTCCTTTACAACCTGTAGGTGTGTAGATGTTCAAGAACAGAAAGTTGCTCGGCGAGCTAGAAAACAATGTGGACAAACCAGTACAAGTATCTGGCTGGGTTCAGGACGTCAGGTCGCTGGGAGGAATAAGCTTCATACTCCTTAGGGACAGAACTGGGATTAGGCAGGTTACTGTTTTTAAGAAGACGGCGTCACCCGAGATGCTAAAGGCTGTTTCAGAACTGCACCAGGAGGATGTGATATCAGTAAAGGGAAAGGTTGTGAAGAGCAAGATAGCAAAGCTCGGGGTTGAGATAGTACCGGACGAGATAGAAGTTTTGAACAAGTCCGACGTTCCGCTGCCTCTAGATCCGAGGGCTGTGACAAAGGCCAACATGGACACGCAGCTTGATTGGAGGGTGCTGTACATGAGGACAGATGAGGCGCGCTCAATATTCAGGATACAGTCCGAAATAACGAGGTCGTTCAGGGAGTTCCTTTCGGAAAATGGATATATGGAGATAAATCCGCCTGTGATAATAGCTTCCGCTTCGGAAGGCGGAGCCGAGCTGTTTTCCATACCGTACTTCGAGAAGGAGGCGAAGCTGGCCCAGTCTCCTCAGCTGTACAAACAGATGTGCGCAATGGCGTTCGAAAAGGTTTTCTCAATACTGCCCGTTTTCCGCGCGGAAAAGTTCGACCAGCCTACGCACCTGAACGAGATAAGGCAGATGGACGTGGAGCAGGCCTTTGCGGACGACGAAGATGTGATGGAAATTTTGGAAAATTGCTTTGTCCATATGCTGAAAAGTGTGGAGAAGAACTGCAAGGCCGATTTGGAAAAACTTGGCGAGAAGCTCATAGTACCGAAGCTGCCCCTGAGAAGGGTGACGTACGGTGAAATAGTAGAGATGTTGAAAAAGGCCGGCGAGAAAATCGAATGGGGCGACGACTTTACAAAGACTCAGGAGAAGATGATGGTAGACCTTGTGGGAGAGGAAGTGTTTTTCATAAAGGACTGGCCGTGCTCAATAAAGGCTTTCTACGCAATGCCGGACAGCAAGGATCCGAAGATATGCCATGCGTTCGACATGATATACAGGGGCATAGAGATATGCTCCGGAACCCAGAGGATACACAACCCGGAACTTTTGGCGAAGCAGATTTCAGATAAGGGGCTTAATCCGGACGATTTCAAGTTCTACATAGACTTTTTCCGATATGGGGCGCCGCCTCACTCGGGTTGGGCCATAGGCATGGAAAGGCTGACAATGCAGGTGACCGGAAGGAAGAACATAAGGGAGGTCACAATGTTTCCCAGGGACAGGAACAGGATAACTCCTTAGAAAAAATGGAAATGTCGGCAAAAGCCCCATTTGTTTCCTTCTCATTCCTCTTCGTCGTATTCCTCTTCTTCGTCCCAGCTCACAGGTTTCACCCCTGCCAGATTTGTAATGAGGGAAAAAATGAAAGAGTCAAATCAAGCCAATGATGTGTTTGTGTCCTATTTTGCCTTCTTTTTCTTTGCCATTTTTCCAACCTCCTTTGAAGTTATAAGGAAAATTCCACTAGGCGTGCCCGTTGCAAGAAGTAGATGTTTTAACATTTTGTTGTAGACCTTAGTTTTTTTAAAACTCAGTCGAACGCTTTCAATTATGTGAAGTCAGTCTGCGATATTTAAGCATTGCACTGGTATTATGGCTGAAAACTAGCGCTGTTGCAGCTTTTCCATAATTAGCTTGCAGGCGTATATGTGGCTACATTCTCTTCCCTTCATAGTGCTGAACCTGCAGTCGCACGACCATGTTTTTTTGGACTTGTTGAATATTACCGAGTGCTCCGCTGTCTCCCCGTCCACGGTGAAATGCGCCCTCTTGTCTGTGTTTACTTCCATTCTGGCTTTGCCCTGCTTGAGGAGAAGCCTGCCTTTTTCCATCACTTGCACAGAAACTGCTGCTTCAGACATAAGTTAATACATTTTCAATCCTTTTTTATACTTTTCTATACATCATTCTCTTGTGAGAACAGTGTTGTCTAGAAGTATTATTCACTATTCAATAGTAACTATAATAGCCTTTTTAGCGCTGACTATGACATCCCAGCAAGCGCTGGCTGAAGTTCTTTTTCCTTGGATATATCCACCTGTATCTTCAAGGTTCTACCAGACAGGCCTGCCTTCAGATGTTAACTGGGGTGTGCAAGCCGACTCTACAACTAAATACTATTCGTCAAGCGGAGACTATGGATACATCCCATGGGACTTGGCGATAGGCACTTCGTACACATACACTGTTCCTGATGGATACGAATGCGTCAGCGGTTGCTCAGGCGAGGTCAAGGACTATAGCGTAGGTTACATAACTTACGCCACTTATGAGAAGAAGCCAGAAGTAACATGGAATCTTGTTGTCGCAGGAGGCGAGGGAAAGGTCTGCGTGTACGACAAGCCTTACTATACAAGATGCACTGAAAGCAGCACCACTGCCACAGTAGCGGTCGGAGAATATGTCACCCTTTTTGCATATCCGAAAGACGGATACAGCTTTGTAAAGTTTGATGGTTATGAGGGAGGCGAGACAAGCTCCAATCCGATAATGTTCTACGCAGAGGCCAGCGGTACAATATACGCTTATTTCAGCCCTGTAACATTCACTTCTAACTTTTACACATCGGGACTTCCTTCCGGGGCTTACTGGTATATGTATGTGGACGGAGCAAAGCACTCTTCCACATCATCAAGCCTGTCAGTTTCAGGTCTTTCAGACACAGTTTCATACTCCTATCAGAGCCAGGTTGTTTACGGGGGAAATACATACGAGTGCTCAAGCGGATGCTCAGGAGTTGTTACAAAAGACTCGTCTTCAAAGACGGCTGTATATGAGATGGTGTCCCAACCAGAGTGCACTTCAGGAGTGTGCTGCGACATAGCGACAGGCAAGTTCAAGTCTTCTACAACAATGTGCAGAGCTGCTGTAGGCAATTGCGATGTGGCAGAATACTGCACTGGTTCAAGCGCCAGCTGTCCAGCAGACTCGTACAAGTCTTCGTCATACGTTTGCAATTCAAAAGAGCAGACGGAATATGGATGCCCTTGGGGGACGACTTTTGGCAATGATGTCGGAGTTAGATATATGGAGAGGCGCTGCTCCGGAGACAGCCCATATTGTACCGGACTTACATCATGGGGTTCTTGGAGTGTGGCAGACTACTGTTCTTATAGCGAGTATTGCACTCCTGGAGTTCCTGCTTGCGTTTCAGCTCCACAGTGCACCGATGAATGCTCAGCTGGAGCAGAAGAAAGCAGGTGCAGCGGAGGCATTGTCCAGAAGAGGACATGCGGCAACTACGATTCAGACTCTTGCACAGAATGGTCGTCCTGGACTGACGTAGAGAACTGCAACAGCAACGACGGCTGCTACGGAACCACATACCGCGACTATTACTGCTCTAATGGAGCTTGCTCGTACACTTCGAGCTACAACGACGCTAGGTGCACTTCATCTGAGTGCACTTCGGGCGCTTGCTGCGACACAACAACAGGGACTTTCAAGCCTTCCGGCACAGTTTGCAGGGCATCTTTCGGACCATGCGATGTGGCAGAATACTGCACTGGTTCAAGCGCCAGCTGTCCTGACGACCTTTACAGGCCGTCTAGCTATGTATGCGATTCTGATATAGATGTACAATATTCTTGTCCGTGGGGTACTGGATATGGAAGTGACGTCGGAGTTAGATATCTTCAAAAATACTGCTCTGGGACAGGGTCTTCATGCGACGGCTCGACTGCTTGGACACCTTACAGCATAGCAGACGAGTGTTCATCTAATGAATATTGCACTCCTGGAGTTCCTGCTTGTGTTTCTGGATCACAGTGCACCGATGAATGCTCAGCTGGAGCAGAAGAAAGCAGGTGCAGCGGAGGCATTGTCCAGAAGAGGACATGCGGCAACTACGATTCAGACTCTTGCACAGAATGGTCGTCCTGGACTGACGTAGAGAACTGCAACAGCAACGACGGCTGCTACGGAACCACATACCGCGACTATTACTGCTCTAATGGAGCTTGCTCGTACACTTCGAGCTACAACGATTATAGATGTACTTCAGACACTTGCTATAACGAATGCTCAGCTGGAGCAGAAGAAAGCAGGTGCAGCGGAGGCATTGTCCAGAAGAGGACATGCGGCAACTACGATTCAGACTCTTGCACAGAATGGTCGTCCTGGACTGACGTAGAGAACTGCAACAGCAACGACGGCTGCTACGGAACCACCTACCGCGACTATTACTGTTCGGGCGGTTCATGCTCGTATACTAGCATATATAACGACTACAGATGCGATTCTGATCAAAGCCAGTCATTCTCAGCGTCTATATCTAGACCGTCGGACTCTTACGAGCGCGATACGGTTTCGGCCAGAATAAAGATTCAGAACTTTGAAGATTCTGGAAGATGGTTCAATTTCAACGCTTATGTTTGCAGGGCCGACGGGTACACCAACTGCGTGTCAATGGATTGCGATTACAACCGTCTCTATGTGTCAGGAGACAGCATAAAGTATTCTACATGCTCAAAGGTGGTCAAAGACTCTGGAAAATACGCAATAAAGCTTGTCTACTGGAGCGACAGTACGAGTTATTCGAAGACAGCTTATTCAAGCAGCTTTTATGTGAAGGACAAATCTGCCGAAAGCCAGTCTGACTACAGGTGCTTCGGGGACTATAAGCAGCAGAAGTATTTGGACGACAACTATGAGACAAGATGGAAGATTGTAGAGTACTGCCCGTACGGATGCGATAACTCAAAGTGCGTGCTTCCGGACGAACTTAACAAGGGACTGCCTAAAATATATGTTGACGACAAGTACGACCTTGAGAAATGCTCGGTTTCCAGCTTCACGTTCAAAGTTAGGAACACCGGCGAGGACAGCATGATAGACCTTAAAGTTAGCGGGGATGCTGCAGAATGGATACAAGTTCCCGAGAGCGTGGCTGTTAAAAGGGGAGAGACCAAGATAATAACCGGATACGCATCTGTGCCGTGCGACGTTTCAGCAGGCTTGCATACATTCAAGATAACCGGACTAGGTAACATAGCCGACTCCAAGACAGGGACAATAGAGGTATTGCAGGACGACGGATATGGAAAGAGTCTGTTCAAGACAGATATAGTAACGCTCCTGATAATACTGCTAATAATATTCCTGGTGCTTCTCATAGCATATCTGATTTACAGGAAGGGATTTGTAATAAAAGTAAGAAGGACTTCGTACGAGCCGGAATATTTCAAAAACTTTTCTTTTTTGAAAATATTCATCGAAAAGAAAAAGGAAGCCTTTCGTTGAATATTTAAGTTTTACTACTAATTGATAATTAAACAAATGATGATAACCATGAAAGAGGAAACAGATTGGAAAGACTGTCTTCCCCCAGAGATTCAATCGATTCTGGCGGACTTGCTGTCCTCAACAAAGCGCTACAAGTGCGCTTACATGAACTCAGAGGATGTCAAGGTTGCGCAGCTTTGGTGCGCTCTGGTCGAGATAAAGAAGAAGCTCGACGAAGTATGCACGACTCAGGCAGTGATTCAGGAGCCTTTCAAGGCCATTGTCGAGGTCGGAGAAGCTGAAAAGCGCAAGGCCATCGAGAGGATTGTCAGGGAAATGGTCAGACCTACTGACGAATCAGCTGAACATGCTACAAAGAAGCTTGTTGACAGCTTAATGAAATTTTAGAAGCTGATTTATTTTTTTACAGCTTCTTTAAACTTTTATATGACTAGTTCTATTGATTTGATATGAGAGAGGACTTTGCGAAGGCGTTGGAAAGCCTGAAAAAGTGCAGTGCGAAGCGCATATTCTTGCAGTATCCGGAGGGCATCAAGCTGAGGGTTCAGCAGATATCCAAGGACATAGAGAATGAGGGGTATGAAGTTGTTATATGCACAGAGCCGTGCTTCGGGGCTTGCGACATACGGGATTTCGAGGCTGCACGACTTGGATGCGACACCATACTTCACATAGGCCACGAGGACTACGGTGCGAAGAGCGATTTGCCAGTTGTGTTCTGGGAGTATTTCATACCATCCAATCCCGTGCCGATACTCGAGAAGGAGTACTCGAAGCTGGAAAAGTTCGACAAAATAGGATTGGCGACTAGCATACAGTTCGTCGACGCAATCGAAAAGGTAAAGTCATTTTTAGAAAGCAGGGGGAAGATTGTTGTTGCGCACAAGGCTTTGCAACATCCGGGCCAGATACTCGGCTGCCATCTTGTTGCTGCAACCGCAATCGAGAAGGATGTGGACTGCTTCCTGTGCATATCAGCCGGCAAGTTCTACGGGCTCGGATTGGTGATGAAAACAGACAAGCCAATGCTGTGCCTGGACTTGGAAAGGGGTGAGATATTCGACCTCGACAGCTTCAAAAAAAAAGTGGAGAGGATAATAGCCTGGAACAGGTGCCAGTTCGATGACGCGAAGAAAGTGGCCATACTTGTGAGCTGGAAAAGGGGCCAGATGAAGCAGCCGTTCGATATGAAGAAGAAGCTGGAAGGAATGGGCAAGGAAGTCTACATGCTTTCAATGGACGAGATAACTCCCGAGAAACTGATGGGTCTGGAGATAGACGTTGCAGTAAATCTAGCCTGCCCGAGAATAGGCATAGATGATTTGGAGAGATACAAGATTCCGATACTGAATCTGGAGAATCTTGACATATGACCAATTCTATTAATTGATTTAAACCGCTAATTCCACTAGATTTTTGTATGATTAAGAAGAGACAGCTTGAGATAATATTGTCAAAGCTCAAAGGAGCAGAAACCCCCAAAGTGCGCCTCGAGCAGTATATGACGCCTTCTTCTCTGGCTGCTCAGATGGTTAGCCTGGCCTCGGTTTCCGGGGACATAGAGGACAAGACAGTCTTCGATCTCGGATGCGGAACAGGCGCTCTGTCAATAGCAGCCGCTCTTTGCGGCGCCAAAAAGGTTGTGGGCGTTGACGTCGACGAGGACATGCTTTCCACAGCGAGGAGCAACGCAGAGAACCTGGATTTGGATATAGAATTTGTGAAAGCGGACATTGCCGACTTTATAGGGGAGTGCGACACTGTTATGCAAAACCCGCCTTTCGGCATGCGCGGGAAAGAGCATGCGGACAGGGCGTTCATTAAAAAAGCGCTCGAGTGCGGAAGAAAGGTTTACAGCCTGCATCGCGGTGGCTACGATGGCGAAATCGGAAGCCAGACAAGGGAGTTTTTGGTCAAATTCGTCGAGTCTTTGGGCGGAAGGGTGCTCGCGGTCAAAGAATTTAAGTTCGACGTACCATATATCTTTAAATTCCACAAGAAACCAAGAGTTAGTTATAACGTGGATTTGTTTGTGATAGAGAGGTCTGATTGAATGGATTTGAACATCGTAGAAAGCAAGGACGAATCGCTTCTTTTGGAAATAAAGGGCGAGACTGTGACAGTGACGAACGTTCTGAAGAGCGAGCTTTGGGATGACGAAAGCGTCTCGGAGTCAGCTCAGATAAAGGAGCACCCGTATCTTGAAAATCCTAAGATATTTGTAAAGACTTCTAAAGGCAAGCCTCAGGCAGCGCTAGAAAAAGCTGCTGAAAGGGTCGAGAAGCAGGCTGACGAGTTCTCAGAAGAATTCAAAAAGGCTTTGAAAAAATAATCAGCATATGTACTCCCCATATTCTTCGAGTATGCTGTTGCTAACATAGACTGGCACATCCATGCGCATAGCAATTGCCACAGCATCGCTTGGCCTGGCGTCCAATTCGGCTATTCGGTTGCCGTTTCTCAGTATGATTTTGCTGTAGAAAGTCCCATCTTTGACATCCGATATCTTTACCATGAGCAACTCTATTCCAAGATTTGCGAATGCGTCAGTCGCTATGTCATGGGCGTTCGGGCGTTCAGGCACACTCTTTTCCAGCCCGTTTAGTATGCTTTCCGCCTGGTAATCTTCTACGCTGGCTATAATCTGGTAGCACTCGCTTTCCATTCCGACAACTCCGTATCCGCTTGCCACAGCCGCGTCCACAGCGACTTGTTGATAGCCCGCAGTGGACAAGCTTGTTAGTATAGGCATAGGAATGGCCTGCTGGTCTGAAAGCAGAAAAGCGGCAATTGCTATAGATGCCGCTATTATCGAGACTATTATAATCTTATTCGCGTCCAGCTCCACTTTCCTCTCGGTCCTGTATCTGTATTTCAACCAAATCAACTCACGTAATTCAATTTCAATTTCTTCGCATAAGAGACTGCTTCTTCAAGCTCTTCAGGCATTATAGCCCTTCCTATGTCTATTCTCTCCTTCGCCATGTAGCTTGGCGTGTAATTTCCAAGTATGCTCACAACAGCCTTTGCTCTAAGATTCTTCCTGATCCAATCGAAGACAGGCTTTGTACAACACTCGAAATGCTCTGGCATAACCAGGTGGCGTATTGTAATCTCGGCATGCGATGCTGCTATCATGTGGTTTCTTGCGCACACCTCGAAATAGTCGTCTATCTGGGAGAGAGACCTTCCGCAGTCGTTGTTCCCGTACTTGAAGTCAGACAGGTACATGTCCACCACTCCGTCCAGAATCTTCATGGAGCGCTCGCTCATATAAAAATTGCTGTTCCATATCTGCGGGATACTTGCATCAAGGCCCTTTAGGGATTTTAGAATGTTTGCAATGTGTGGCGTCGGCTCTCCGCCTGTCCAGTTGACATTTCTTGCGCCCTCCTCAATCCTCCTTTTTATCGCTCTTGCGACAAGGGTCGGATGCGTCTCGGCGCACGCCTTTCTCCACTGAGAAGCCTGCCAGTTCTGGCAAAATTGGCAGTTGAAGTTGCATCCCATTAGGGATATCATGTGACTGGGGCTTATGTGGGCTTCCTCGCCCTTTTGGATGCTTTCGGAAGACAGCACGAACTCTTTACCGACTTTGCAGTATCCAAGCCTGTTTTTTGTCCTGTCTTTTGCGCACATCCTTTCGCACATCGAACAGGACTTTGCCATGTCTTCTGTAAGCATTGCTTTCATATCAATGAGCGAGAATCTGGGGACTTCCAGCTCGTCTATGTCTATTTTTCCCTTGTCAACAAGCAGCTGGGTGTGCCTGAACTTGCGCATTAGATGCTCGTGCTCCTCCCACATTTTTTTGGATGACATCCCGGAATGGAAGTCGAAGACTATGCGCTTCGCCAATTCAAACTTCGCTGGCACATCTCCTTTTATAATTTTGACATATCTCGGCAGTATCCTCTTTACCAAAGGCGTCCTTATGCCTTCGAGGCTGTCGAACTTTCCCATTGTCCACATGTTACCGATAGATATTTGTGAGCGCCTCGGATTAAGGTTAATTATTGGTAATATTTATCTACTGCGAAAATGAAATCTAGTTTAGACAGTCTTGAATCAGTGAGCGCATGCACGTTAAAAAACTAGCACATATGTCGTCTTTAGGGATATCTCCGCTGGTAGCAGCGGTCTTGCTCATAGCGGTCACAATGACTATAGCCGGACTTATGGCATACTGGGCGACGAGCTATGTGAAGACTTCGCTCCCTGAGACCAACCAGACCGAAATAGACTGCAGGTTCGCGGACTTTTCGATATACTCCTGCGTTTTCTACAATTCTACAAATGCTGTCAATCTAATACTCGAGAACCACCAGAACATAGAGCTCAACACCCTTCAGGCATATCTGATGTTCCCGAACAGCTCGGTTTCGAGTCCGATAAACTTGGAGGGCAACCTGCCCTCAGGAGCGCTTAGATCGTTCCAAATAACAAATGTTCAGGACGACTTCAGCAGGATAATTATAGGCACACAATGCCCAGAGCTTAGGGTGGAGAAGGTGTGCACAAAGGCTTGATTCGGGTGTATGAATGAATTCAAAAGCAATATCGCCCATGATTGCGACTGTGCTTCTTATCGCGTTCACTGTTGCAGTTGGCGGGATTATAAGCGTGTGGATGCAGACGTTCAGCTCTGACATAAGCGGCACAGTGGGAGAGGAGACCGAAAATCAAATATACTGCAGCTATGCCGGCATATCACTCTCGAACGTCCAATACTGCAACAGCCACATATATGGAAGGATAGAGAACGTGAAATACAAGGATCTCGGAAGCATAACCCTTCAGGTCTTTTACACAAACTCTACCACGCACACAATACGCCTGTGCAATAACGGAACTTCTTGCGCTTCCAGCCAAATGTCGCTGGCTCCAGGAGAGATAAAGTCCTTCAATGTCAGCGTCGACAGCGGCTCGTACCAGACCATAAGAGTGTACACCAACTGCTCTAATGTGGACGATCAAGTGGAATCCAGCCACGTCACTTTGTGCTGATTTATCCTGCTATTGTAAACACTATGAATCCTATGAACATCATGGTTACGCTGTGCTTGAGGCCGGCTATTATCGAGCCTTCAGCCATCTTTCCTGTTGACAGTCCGGCGAAAAGCCCCTGTATCAGTATCAGGTTTTGGAATATGTCGTTAAAGTCCTCGCTGAAAGTGGCGCTTGTGCTTTCGCCGAGTCCCATCGACGCTCCGCTAAGGCTAGGAACAAGAAACTTTTCCAGTCCTATCATTACCGCTAGGAATACAAAGAAAACTATGTAGCCGGTTATCATCTGGGAGTGCAGGTAGAGCTTCCTCTCCGCCCTTAGCCTTTCCACCTCGACCGCTGTGTTGCTTAGCGCTTCCAGTGTGTCGGCCAGGTTGCCTCCGAATCTGTGGCTCTCCCTAACCGATGATATTATCCTCATTATGAGCTTGGACTGGGACTCTTTCGCAAAGTTCATTAAGGCCCTCTCTACTGTTATTCCCCAGTCAAGCTGCGCTGACATCTTCCTTACGTGCGGGTTGAGCTCCTTGTAGTCGTTCCTCGTTATGGACTTCATCGCAGCGGGTACGGTCATTCCTCCCCTTATCGACTCTACAAAATCCCTCAGGAAAAGGGGAAACATCTCCTCGAGGTTTTTCTTCTTGTTGTATTCGCTGTATTTTATCAGTATTATCGGGAACGCGAATATGAACATCGCGATAACGTTTATCGAAGAGAAAAGCGTCGGCGAGCTCCTTAGGAGCAAAAAGTTTATTGCAGCTATCGATCCCGAGAGCACACCGTTCATCACTACAAGTATCAGTATCTTGTCCCTGATTTCGAACTTTTTCTTGCCTATCTTTATCTTTATTTTTCCCATTTTACATCTCCACTTCGGTGCCCGTTAGGAACAGCAGGAATCCGCCATTGAGGGCTGGTATAAGGACGTAAACGCTCATTTGCATTAGGAACATTATATCGTATCCCGCAACATTCGACTGTATCATTCCCATTACTGCGAAAAGGGCGACTATGAACAGAGGTGCGGCAATAAGTATACCAGTGTAGAACTCCGCGTACGCGGAGAGTTGCTGTAGGAACTTTTCCCTTTTTATCCTCCAGTCGAAGAGCGCCGACTGGCCGGCGTTCTTCAGGTAAACCTTCACGTCTCCTCCCGATTCCGTGGTTGTGACAAATCCGAGAAGAATCTGCTTCAGCTTGTCGGATGGTGTTCTCTCAGCCACCTCTTTTACAGATTTCAGCGGGTTGACTCCGAATGTGTCTATGTTCCTGACTATCTTCTTCATTTCAGTAGAAACCTCCCCATACTCTTCGAACTCCGCTATTAGTCGAAACACCACGTAAGGGGGCACCCCGGACTCTGCGATTGCGCTCATGTGCGTCAGAACGAAGGGCAGGTTGGTTTCTATGCTCTTTTTCCTCTCGCTCATCTTGTTGTACGGGTAGAATATGAACATTATAACGCACGATATTGCTATTGTGAAAGGTATGAAGACCAAGTAAGCGATTGTCATCATTAGTGACAGCTCAACTATCCTTAGTGCGAATATGAGCATCGCGAAGCTGCTGGCGTACGAAAGCGCCGCAATGAAGAAAACCATGCTCATGTAGGTTCGGAAAGTCATCTTTATTCCGGCTTTCGGCAGACTTTCTTTTACCACTGTGAACATGTCGCCGTACTTGTCAACGGCCCAGCCGAACATAGACACGGCCAGCGATCTTGGATTAGCCATCATTTAATATTGACATTCGTTGAAGAAAATGCTTTACACTTCCTTTTCCTCTTTCAGGAAATCAAACTTCATCAGGCTGAATATCGAGTTCAAGTCATCCAGTTTCAACTTTGAATTTGGCGACAGCTTGGCCTTTACAACAGCCGGCTTCTTTATTTCGTTTCCAAATCCTTTGCGTTCAGGCGGTTCGGAATCATTCTTGCACAACTTTGGCACAGGCGATTCCATTGCCGGCTCTGGCGACACTGTCGGCTCGCTGTGGACGGCACTCAATGCTGTCTCAGAGTGCATGTGAGCAGGCACATTCACTTTTGGAAGCTCGGTGGACATTCCTATCTCTTTCATCAACACTTCTGGCTCTTTGTAGTACCTATTTATGATGCTCGTGACCTCCTGATAATCGCGTATCTCGCTATTGTACATCCATTCCAATATTTTCCTCCTCCTCTCTATCTCGGCGTAGGCCTCCTCCACTTTTCCGCCCCTTGCTTGCACGAGCTTTTCAACCATTATGCTGTTGCTGACCCACTCGTAGTCGTCCTTGACAGGGTTCCATTTGAAAACAGTGTTCGTTACAACCTCGTCGGTCTTTGGTACGACCTTTTCTATTTCTACAATCTCCTTTATTCTCCTAGCGGACTTGCCTTTGTCCCTTGCGTGTATCATAATGGTCACGATGTTCAGACTCTCGATGAGCGACGGTGAAAGCTCTATTGGCGGCGTTGTGAGCCTCTTCACCACTGTTTCCACAGATCCAGCGTGGAACGTGCTCATGCTGGGATGGCCAGAGCTCATTCCTTGGAACATTACATATGCTTCCTTACCCCTAGTCTCTCCTACTATTACATAGTCCGGATTCTGCCTGAAGCTCTCTTTCAAAAGGTCGTACAGCGAGACACCTCCATACTTTTCTCCGCTAGGCATGGGTATTCCGAAACCAGTCCTTGCCAGGCTGGGCACCCAGTGCTCGTTTGGTATCTTGAGCTCCCTGGTGTCCTCTATGCTGACTATCTTCGCTTCAGGTGGTATGAACATGCATATGCTGTTCAGGAAGCTGGTCTTTCCAGTGGCTACCCCGCCTACGAACAGCATGGATGCGCCGTGCTCTACCACGTACCAGTAATATGCCAGAACAGCAGGGGAAGCAGTCTTGAATCCTATCTGCTCTATCGGCGATATAGGCTTTTCGCTGAACTTTCTTATTGTGAAAGTTGGCCCTCGAGTGGCAACGTCGCCTGCGAGCGTGGCTGATATACGCGATCCTCCAGGCAGAGTGCCATCCAGTATCGGTTCTGCATAACTGACATACCTGCCGCATCGCTCTGCCAGCTTTATCACAAACTCCCTCAGATATTCCATGTCGTTGAACAAAATGTTGGTCTTCAGCGAGCCGAACTTCCTGTGTATTACATATATTGGTATTCCAGTGCCATCGCAGCTTATGTCCTCTATGTTCGGATCCTGGAGAAGCGGCTCGAGCTCATTGAACCCGATGAAGTTCCTGTAAATGTAGTACATTATCTTTGTGTACTGCTCGGGAGTTATTGAAAATTCAAAGTCCTTTATCACCTTCTTAATCTGCTTCTCTATGTACTCTATGGCCTTGCCTTCCTTGTTTATGGCAGTAAGTTCCACCTCTACGAGCTCTATCAACGCGTTTGATATTTTCTTAAGCAACGTTTTCTCCTTCTCGTCCATGTCAGGCTCTATGACTTTGTATAGCAGCTCCTTGGAGTTGAAGTCCCATTTTACATTCACATACGCGAATGGCTCCATTAGAGGATACGTAAAGTCTATTGTGGTCAGGTCCTTTGTGGAAGGGAACTCTACTATGTGCTCGTTGCTTTGTATTTTGAATCCGGGAAGCGAGCCTACTACAGAATGAGATGGGTTCTTCTTGCTTTCAGATTTTTCGACAATCTTCCTGTACAAGGAACCTCGAAGACTCTTTATCTTTTCAACGCCTTTAGTGGCCATGGCTGCACCGGAATACGTTAATACGAGCCAAATCTTCTGCCCTTTTCGCCGCCACCGTACTTTTTACGCAACGACGTTCCCGGCTTGGACACGCCCCTGTGCCTGGCGCATGCTGGGCACAGTCTCATTTTCTTTCTCATAAGGTGAAGCATCCTCCTGTCCGTCTGCCTGAGTATGGCAGGATCGTTCAGGCTCATGCCCGAGAATTTGACAAAGGTCTTGTATCGTGGCACCTGTCGACCGCAAATGTCGCAAGTGACCATGGTCTCGGTTCCCCTGTGCCTCGTGTGTCTGTACTCCCTTTTGTATGGGGCTGTGCTTATTGGCATAAGATTTACCTCTTTATTAATATAGTCTCCCGGTTTTAAGAATAATTAGTTTGGGTTGAATGTATATAAACCATAGGCACGCCCATCGGATGCGCGCGTAAAACCTATTTATTGTAACTTTCCAAAGGAGGATATAGGTGTTTCAATGTCGCTTAAAGAGCAGCTGAAAGAGATTAGGCCGGATGTCTGGGAGCTATCCGCTTCAGCCAAGAAAGGGATGAGGGTGCCAGCTAGAATTTTCCTGTCGAAGAAGCTGCTTGAAGACGTGGAAGACGGGGCGGTCGAGCAGGTCGCCAATGTTGCGTTTTTGCCGGGTATATACAAGCACAGCGTCGCGATGCCTGACATGCACTTCGGCTACGGATTTCCGATAGGAGGAGTCGCCGCTCTTGACATTGAGGAAGGAGGGCTTAGTCCGGGCGGCATAGGTTTTGACATAAACTGCGGCGTCAGGCTTCTAAGAACCAATCTTCAGGTCAGCGACATAGAGAAGGACATACCGAAGATGCTTGATTCTGTTTTCAAGAACGTGCCGTCAGGACTTGGCAGCAAAGGACAGGTCAAAGTAAACAGCGCCCAGCTGGAAAGCATACTCGAGAACGGAGCCAAGTGGGCGGTTGAGAACGGATACGGAAGTTCCAACGATTTGAAGCACATAGAGGAGAAAGGTTGCATGAAGGGTGCTGATGCCGGAAAGGTTTCGGACAAAGCCATGAAAAGGGGCATGCCCCAGTCCGGAAGCCTGGGAGCTGGCAACCACTTTTTGGAGCTGCAGAAAGTGGAGAAGATATTCCTGCCCGATGTGGCAAAAGCTTTCGGGATAAAGTCGGAGGGCCAGATTATGTTTATGATACACACCGGTTCAAGAGGGCTCGGCCACCAGGTGTGCACAGACTATTTGCAGTCAATGGAGCACGCTTTTCGCGACAGGCTGAGGGAGCTGCCTGACAGGGAGCTTGTTTACGCTCCGGCAGGAACCAAGGAATGTGAAAATTATTTCAGCGCAATGGCGTGCGCAGCGAATTTCGCATGGACAAACAGGCAGATGATAATGCACTGGGTCAGGGAGAGCATAAGGAGGACGCTGGGCGTTTCCGAATCGGACGCTGGCATGGAGCTTGTTTACGACGTGGCCCACAACATAGCCAAGAAGGAGGAGTACGTGATAGACGGTGAAAAAAGGAAGGTTTATGTTCATAGGAAGGGCGCCACAAGGGCTTTCGGGCCTGGAATGCCTGACATACCTTCCGACTACTCTTCGGTCGGCCAGCCTGTTCTCGTGCCAGGAAGCATGGGAACAGCCAGCTACGTGCTTGTCGGCACAAAGACAGCAGAGGAGACTTTCAATTCAGTATGCCACGGAGCGGGCAGGTTGCAGTCCAGGACGAGCGCAAGGAACATGCACACCGGCGAGGAAATACGGGAGTCGCTTGAGAAGAAGGGCATACTTACAAGGTCTGCCAGCATGAAGGGTCTTGCAGAGGAGGCTCCTGATGTGTACAAGGATGTGGACGAGGTTGTGCAAGTCTGTGAGACAGCCGGAATAGCCAGGATTGTGGCAAAGCTCAAGCCGCTGGGCGTTGTAAAAGGCTAAATGTCAAGTATCGCTCGCGTAATCCATCCTTCAGCAGTCTTTCTGACATCAATTTTGTGGTAGGTGGCTGCTTTCACTTCTGTTCTGATTTCGTGTTTTTTCGGCTTTATTTTTTCCCCGTAGCAAGTCGCTGTTAGAACTAGCGAATCCAGGTCTATCTTGACTGAGAATTTTGAGAAGAACATGCTCTCCGAGTCTGTGAGGAATATCAGTTCGTTGAGCCAGTTGAACAAAAGCGATTTCATGTCATGTCCCCTGACCTCCACTGTTTTTTTCCTGTCAGGAGACACGCCCTTGGCGTCGACCATGACCTCGAACAGAGCACGCGCGGAGTTGGCGAACGCTGTGTTAAGTGTCTTTCCGTACGCTTCAAACGCCACATCAGCAGTGGTTATGTCCACAAACTTGAATTTTTTCGCTTTGGCCATGATATATTCTGGTTCTTTAAAAAAGAAATCCTTTGTTTCAGAAACCCTTAAAAAGTACAAAAACTGATTAGGAACGAGCATGCAGGCAGGTTGAAACATTAGCAGTTATGTCTAAAATAATTGATCCTGAACGCGAACTCAGAAAGATTAGAAGAGAGAATGATGCTCTTAAAGCAGCGCAGAACGCGATAAATTTCTGCGCTTATTCATGGAAGTCAAAGCGCCCGTTACATTGCAACCTTTCAAACAAAGAAAAATGGGATGTCAAAAGCACACGTTCGATAATGCGCAATTTGTACAAGTCTTCAAAAAGATTTCCGCTCGAGCACACTCCTCTTTACAGGCATGATATTGAAAAATATCACAATTCTCTTTCTCAGGCAGCTGGCAACTATTTGCAAGGAGTTTCGTCGTATAATAAAAATGATAGGGGCCGATCCAGAGATTCGTATTCGCATTTTGCAGAATTGGGTTTGGTGTTGTTCGGAATAAACGACATTTCAGTTTCGGTAAAAAATGCGTCAAGAGTCAGGGCTGGGACAGCTTCGCTGGAGACTCTTCACGACGAGTCGGAAAAAAAAGTCATGGAAGTGTACGACAAAATTTACAAGTTTGGAAACATCGAGTTTAAGGGATCCAACGACATAGCTGACGTTGTTTGGAGCTATTTCGAAGTGGATAGTCCTATTTCAGCAGTCGGTGATAAATCCGTCATAGAAAGGGTGTTGCTGGGTCACCCAAAGTCCTGGAAGAAAGCTTATAACAACCTACATGGCAACGTCGGCTCGAACTCTGTTTTAAAATATATGGATGATTTGAAAAACAAATATTCTGGAAAGCCTGACTGGTACAAGAACATATCAATAGTAAGCATGCTGCACATCTTTTTTGCGCAGTCTGTCACAGAGCTGAAGCTCAAGTCCATATGTTCAGAAAAGCCGCCCAGTTACATATCTTGACAGATTAGAAAAGTTCCAAGTCTTCGTGTTTGATGGGCTTTACTAGCTCCACATTGACTCCCAAATGGTCTTTGGAGTCTATTTTGTTTATGATGACTTTGTAATCTGGACTGTGCTTTTTAGGGAATGATTTTATTTTGCTCTCCAATTCGTTATAAAGCTCTATTGTTGAAACGAGCCCTAATTTTTCAATACCGTCTAGTCCTTCACAATTCAGTCTATTTGAAATCATCATATTTTCTATCCTGAGTTTGTATGCTTTCTTGATTTCGTCTAGTGTAGATGTCGGAAGTTCTATTGTTCTGTTGTTACAATCTATGCTAATGCTCTTGTTTCTGATTTCCAAGTATTTTGCAGACGGAACATAGAGAGATTTCAAGGCTTCAAGAACTTTAGGCTTGTATTTTTCCAATTCCCTTACAAGAAAGCTGTTGCTCAAAGACTTGTCGCCATTGGTTGTATATAATTTCGTTTTTTCTTGCCCAGACTTTATAAACCTGGTCTTTTCCCCGTAAAGGTCTTGAATCAAGTGTGACAACAATTCGCGATTTTCAAGAATGTAGTTTTGCGCATCTTTCATGAAATCATCAATACACTAACATTAAGAAAGATAGACTAATAAGCTTTACTTGAAGTCGTGTCCGAGCTCCTCAAACACTTTCTTCATCTTCAGAGAGTCCTGCTCTAATATGGGCGACTCGCAGATTACGTTTATGCTAGTTTTAGTCTTCAAAACTTCCCTCGCAAGCGGCTCGAACGGAGGGTTGTCTTCCACTATCAGATGCTTCTTCTCCCCCTTGTCAGAAAACTCAATATTCGAAAAGTGCGAATGCAGAACATCCAATTTCAGAGTCTTGACAGCATCCAGAACTTTTCCATAGTCGATTTTTCCTCCGGCCCTAGCATAGAGGTGCGCGAAATCCACTACAGGCACGCACCCTTTCACAGACTTGCATATTCTCACAGTTTCGTCGAGGTTTCCGAACTGGCTGTGCTTGCCTGTTGTTTCAAGCCCTAAAAAAACGCCTTCAGGAGCTTTTTCAGCGAGCCTTGCGCACGCATGCTCCACAAGCTCGAATGCCACATCCTCTCCCAAATCTCCGTAGAATCCCGGATGAAAAACAACCACTCCTCCGCCCATCAGGCTCATGCGGTCGGCGGCTGTGAGTATCCTCCTCATGGAATCTTCTACTTTCTTTTCGTTACATAGGTTGACATAGTATGGTGCGTGGCAGCTGAGCCTGATACCCTTCTCCTTGGCGACCTCGCCGCATTTTTTGGCCAAATCCCTCCCCATTTTGACCCCGTATGTGAACTCGACTTCCATCGAATTTAGGCCTATTTCTGCCACATTCGATATTCCTTCAAGCGTGCCACCCTTTGTAAATCCGGGAGAACCAGCCGGTCCGAGAAAGACTTTGAAACTCATCAGTATTAGTACGCGGCAATGAGAAATAAGCTTTTCATAGAAGCATGCTTAGCGCTATCTCTGCTATGACAATACCGGCAACAAGATAGACTACCTTTTCCGGCTTTAGCTTTATCAGGACCTGACCCTCCTCGCCGTACCTTATGAGTCCGCCAGATCCGCTCGGCATGTAAACTTTGTCTGCCATAATATCACTTGTATCTCGGCATTTAATAATCTTAGTTCTTTGACGTTATGTTTTTCGTATAGTTCAGTATTGGCACAATTCCGAATTCTCCGAACAGGTAGACCCTTTGCGTAAGTAGCTCAAACTTTTCATTTTCAATCTCTAGTTTCAGTACACAATCGGCTTTCTTCAAAATAGCGTCCATATCCGAAGGTTTGTATTCAGAACTCTCTATGTAAAGGCTTATTGTCTTCTCGTCGTAGTTTTTCAGCACATGGACGCAATCATCTGCTTCCATGAATTAGATTTACTCAGAAAACGTCTTAAATCTTATAAAAATGGCGGCGTGCCAGCCATAGCCCATCTTCTGTGTTGGGTAGCATTTGTCTTAGCGCCTAAGCTTGCATCGCATCAGGACCTGCTGTCCGTTTCATCTTACACTACCCCAACTAGGTTTCCCTCATTGTTAACGGGGCAGCAAAGTGCCGTTTCTGATACAGCCGGATGCTTCTCAGCGTGCCGCTACTCTGCCTTTCGGCTTTCACGGCTCCTTTGATGGATGGAACTTCCTCAGGTTGCCTTTGAGAGCAACCCGAAGCTACCTGGCCGGCTCGCCAAAGATTTATTCTCCAAGCCAGCTTATAAGTTTATGTCGTTTTGCGAAAGGTTTAATTTATAACGCTGTTATAGAATAAGTGATTACATGGATGTGAAAAAAATAAGGAAGGACTTTCCGGTCCTCGAGAGAAAGTTCAACAACAAACCGATAGTATATTTCGACAACTCGTGCATGTCCCTAAAGCCGAAGCAGGTTGTGGATGCTATGAACGAGTATTACTACAGCTATCCCGCGTGCGCAGGCAGGAGCTCCCACAAGCTCGGCGACATTGTCACAGAGAAATATCATGACGCCAGAAAGAGGATTGCAAAGTTCGTGAACGCCAAGCGCGAGAGCGAGATAATTTTCACAAAGAACACAACCGAAGGGATAAACATGGTCGCCAATTCAATAGGATTGAAATCGGGCGATGTTGTTCTTACTTCCGACCGCGAACACAACTCCAATCTGCTTCCCTGGATTAGGCTGGTAAAGGTTGCGGGACTGAAGCACGAAATGGTTTTCTCTGCGGAAGACATGACTTTCGATGTCGGAGAGTTCGAAAGGAAGGTAAAGTCTTTGAAAGGAAGCCTAAAGCTCGTTTCTGTGGTGCACACGTCCAATTTCGACGGATACACTCTACCTGTTAAAGAAATAGCAAAGATATCTCACGATGCCGGTGCCATGGTCCTTGTGGACGGTGCGCAGAGCGTGCCGCACAAAAAAGTGGATGTCAGGAAGCTTGATGTAGATTTCCTTGCGTTTTCAGGACACAAGATGCTCGGACCAAGCGGCACTGGGGCGCTTTACGCGAAGCAGGAAATCCTGGAAAAGATGCAGCCTTACGCAATGGGAGGAGAGACTGTCAAGGACTCGACATACGACGATTATGTGCTTCTTCCGCCTCCGCAGAGGTTCGAAGCGGGGCTTCAGAACTATGCTGGATCGATTGGAATGGCAGCTGCCGCAGAATATATCGAAGGCGTGGGACTTGAAAACATAGGCAAGCACGAATCCAGGCTAAATGAAATCATCACCGAAGAGCTGTTGGGAATAAACGGGGTCTCGATAGTTGGCCCGCAGGAGCCTAAAATGCGCGGGGGAATAGTTTCCTTCAACATAAAAGGCATGTTTCCTCACGATGTGGCGCTTATGCTCGATGACACTGCGAACATAATGGTGCGTTCAGGTGCCCATTGCGTACATTCGTGGTTCAATTCGCACGGCATAAAGGGTTCTGTGCGCGCTTCTGTGTACTTGTACAACACCGAAGAAGAGGCTAGGCTGTTCGTTGACAAAGTTCGGGAGATATCGAGGCTTACATAAGATTTAAATCTGGGTCTTCCGATAAGATTAAGTAAATATATTTTGTATTTGGTTTATTGCCATGGCAGAAAGCAATCAAAACTCGGAGGCAGAGAAGCCAAGGACTATAACGATAAGGGTTCCAAAAATAAACCCGTGGATGATTTCTACCTTTGTGGCTGTGGCAATTGTAGTGGCTCTTTTCTTACAACCTAATTTGTTCGGCATTTCAGGCAATTTGTTTCTTGTTGGTCAAGATTCTGATGCCGCCGCTGTCAACAAGGTCGTAGCATGGATAACAGACTATTATGAGACATACTACGGCGAAATGGACATCCAACTGCTTGGATATGAGTTGACAGACAGCGGAATAATCGAATTCGAAATATCCGTGTTTGGAGAAGGGATTTCCGACAATCAGACGCTATATGTCACAAGAGATGGCGAAATGTTTCTGCCACAAGTGATATACACCTCTAACAAGGTTTCTTCTACTACTACCACAACGCAGCCTGCTATGACTTGCGACGATGTTCCAAAGGCTCAGGACCCTGTTATAAACGCTTTTGTAGTATCAGAATGCCCGTACGGTGTTCAGATGCAGAGGATACTTTACGAAGTTGTGAAGAATATTCCGGAACTGGCTGAGAACATAAAAGTAAGGTACATAGGAGATGTTGTAAACGGCGAAATAACAGCCATGCACGGAGAAAGAGAAGCAGAAGAGAATCTCAGGCAGATATGCATAAGAGAGGAGCAGTCTGACAAATACTGGGATTATGTTTCATGCTTCATGAAAGCGGGTAATTCGGAAGAGTGCCTTGCAGAGGCTGAAATAGACACAGACTCTTTGGACGCTTGCATGTCTGACAGCGAGAGGGGAATAGCCTACGCAGAGGAAGACTTTGAAATACAGGACCAATATATGGTATCTGGATCTCCAACTCTAGTCATGAACGGGCAGATTGTGAGCGAGTACGATTTCGGTGGAAGGACAGCGGACGCACTAAAGACGCTTCTTTGTTGCGGATTCTCTGCTGAACCGTCTGTGTGCTCTCAAGAGCTGAGCAAAGAACAGGCTTCGGTTTCGTTTTCAGAGAGCTACAGCGGTGGCTCTACTAGCAACGGAAGCTGCTAATCGGCGATTACATGATATGTCTAATAGCGCTTGTAGTGTTTGGAATGCTTAGCGTTTTCTCTGCCAAATACAGGTCTACTGCAAAAGAGGCTTTCCGGTGCGTGTTCCTGAAGATGAGCTTCAGGACGTGCGACACAAAACTGGACCAGAGGATAAAGTCAGGCATAGTGTCAAAGCTAATGAAGAAGAATCCGACGCTGGCCAGGTTTGTTTATAGGAGATTTGATGTACTGTCCTGGATATTCACGATAGTTTTCTTTGCTAGCATGATTTACTCGTTTTACAGTCTGTACAACCTTGCCGTTTTCGGGACTTGCGATCCGTTGACCGGAAGTTGCGTAATCACACAAGGGTCGCTTGCATGCGAATGATAGAAAGCCATAAATACTTCAAACAGGCATTCAAAAAAGTGGTCAAATGATTTCAAGAACCAAAATTATTGTCGCAATAACTGCTGTAGTGGTAGCAGTGGCAACTATGTACTTTTTAGTTCCTCAGATAACAGGTCAGCACTCGGCTGTTGGCGGATATGACGATTTTGCCCAATGTCTAAGTGAAAAGGGTGTTGTTATGTATGGCTCAAGCCAGTGTGGCTGGTGTAAGCAGCAGATGGAGCTTTTCGGAGATTCTTTCAAATACATAGAATATGTGGACTGCTCTGGCATGAATTCTGTATGCGTTGCTGAAAACATAAGGTCCATACCGACCTGGAAGATAGGCGACGAGACTGTTGTGGGAATGCAGCAGCTTTCCAAGTTGTCCGAAATTTCCGGGTGCCCGCTCGCATAGATACAAATACTAAAACCTCCAATAATCTGTTATAACTTCAGCTTTCGTTGGTTTTATGAAAATCAAAGTCTATTCAACCGATGCCTGTCCGTATTGCCATATGGCAAAGGACTACATAAGGTCAAAGGGGTTTGAGTTCGAGGACATAAACGTCTCGAATGACAGCTTTGCTGCTCAGGAGATGATTGAGAAATCGGGCCAGATGGGAGTTCCTGTCATAGACATAGACGGAAAAATAATAGTGGGATTCGACGTTCCTATGATGGACAAGCTTCTGGACAAAGCTCAAGATAATCCCGTTGAATCAAACAATTCCAGTGGCGTTCTTTACGATGTTATCATAGTAGGCGGATCTGCAGCAGGCCTCACTGCCGCCCTCTATTCTTCACGCAGAGAGATGAAGACGCTTGTGATTACAAAGGACATAGGCGGCCAGATGGCCAGGACAACAGAGATAGAGAACTATTCCGGCCTTGAGAAGGTGGATGGCACAGACCTTGCGAAAAGATTCGAGTCTCAAGCCAGGGGATTCGGCGCTGAAATAATAATGAAGAACGTTGTAAAAATCTCTCAGAGCGAAACCCGGGGCCAGAAAATATTCACGGTCTCGACATGCGACCATGAATACAACTCCAAAACTGTTATAATAGCCAGCGGAAAGACCCCTAGGAACCTCGGCGTGCCGGGGGAGGACGAGTTCAGCGGTAAGGGGGTAAGCTACTGCGCCACATGCGATGCGCCATTGTTCAAGGGAAAGACCGTCGCTGTGGTAGGAGGAGGCAATTCCGCTCTGGATGCTGCGCTGCTTCTTTCAAAGATTGCAAGAAAGGTGTACCTCATACACAGGAGGTCAGAGTTCAGGGCTTTCGAGAATGTGGTAAACGAAGCGAAGACGAAAAGCAACATAGAGCTTGTAATGGAATCCAAATTAAGCGAGATACGCGGGGACAATTTTGTGAATTCAATCATAGTGTCTGACGATTCCTGCTCTGAAAAAGAAATAAAGGTGGATGGCGTTTTTGTCGAGATAGGCTCGGATGTTGACACCGGATTTGTCGGAGGAAATGTTGACGTAGACGATCTCGGCCAGATAAAGACCAACAAGCACTCCGAGACTTCATGCCAGGGCATATTCGCGGCAGGCGATGTGACCGACACCCCATTCAAGCAGATAGTTGTCGCAGCCGGAGAAGGATGCAAGGCGGCGCTTGCAGCATACAACTACATACACGGTTTGGAAAACAAATACGTGGCCGATTGGGCAGGGCACAAGTGAATGTGATATTTATGGACGCGAACAGCATAGTTCACGACGAGTGGGGACCGCAGTATGTGGTAAACGTGTACGACCCAAAGGTCGGAATGAACGGATTCGTTGTTCTAGACAATCTTTCTTTGGGACCGGGCAAGGGAGGGATAAGGATGACCCCTTATGTCACCCTTTCGGAGGATTTCCGACTTGCTAGGACCATGACATGGAAGTGCGCGCTCGCGGAACTTCCTTTCGGCGGCGCAAAGGGTGCAATCCTTCTTCCTAAGGGTGCGGATGCCGCGATTAAGGAGAAGATATTCAGGTCGTATGCAAAGGCAGTCAAATCGCTTTCTCCGAGCATGTGGATAGCCGCGCCTGACGTGAACGTTGGAGAAAATGAAATGAGAATTTTTGCAAACGAGAACGGTCTCGAGTCTTGCACTGGTAAGCCCACTGATATGGGAGGTCTTCCGCACGAATTGGGATCTACCGGGTTCGGAGCCTTCCATTCTGGAGCTGTTGCAATAGAGCATGCTGGAATGGACATGAAAGATGTCACGATTGCAGTTGAAGGATTCGGGAACGTTGGCAGCTTTGTCACAAAATACTTTTTGGAAGCCGGGGCGAAAGTCGTAGCAGTGAGCGACAGCAAAGGTGTGATATACGACGAGAGCGGCCTTGACTATGAAAAGCTAAGGGAAGCGAAGGACAGCACCGGCGCTGTGAAAAATTGCGCAGGAGGCAGGGTGCTTCCTAACGAGGAACTGTTCAGCCTGCCTGTGGATGTGCTTGTACCTTCCGCGCTTTCAGACTCCATAACCGCAGATAACTGGAATTCTATAAAAGCCAAGATTGTCGTGGAGGCTGCGAACATACCCACCACCCCAGAAATCGAGAGAATGCTCTTTGAAAAGGGCGTGCTTGTAGTTCCGGACTTTGTTGCAAACGCAGGCGGTGTGATATCTTCGTACATAGAACACATAGGCGGGGACGCTGATGTGATGTTCAAAGAGGTAGAGTCCAGAACAAGGAAGAACACCAGGCTCGTGCTAGAACGGTCGGATTCAGAAGGCCTGCTGCCGCGCGACTCTGGAATGAAGATAGCTAAAGAAAGGGTTTCTAAGGGCAATTCTAGTTAAAGTTAAGTTAATAGGCAAGAATTACTAATCATGAAGGTTGCTGTTGTAGGCATAGAAAAGTCTGCCCTTGAAAGGGAGGTTTCCCGAAGAGGGTTTTCGCTGGACAAGCTAAAGCCGGACATTGTGATATCTTATGGTGGTGACGGCTCTGCTCTGATAGCTGAACAGCTTTACCCCGGAATACCCAGGCTTGCGATAAAACACAGCAGGACTTGCGAGAAATGCAGTGTCGGCGGCCTTCACAATTTTTCTTCAATACTTCTCGCGCTCAGCGAGAAAAAATACAAAATATCAAAGGCCACGAAGCTTGAAGGTGTGGTGAACGGCGACAGGAGGAAGATGCTTGTCGGATTGAATGAGATAAACGTTGCGCACGCTGTGCCCATACGCGCGGTGAGGTTCGATGTCCATGTGGACGGAAATAAGATAGCGGAAGACCTGATAGGCGACGGCCTGATAACAGCGACCACCTACGGCAGCACCGCATATTTCAAGAGCATAACCGGTAGGAGCTTTTCGAGCGGCATAGGTCTGGCTTTCAACAATGTGAACAAAAACATAAAGTTCAAGCTAGTTCCAGAAGGTTCGGAGGTCAAGGTTAAAGTCAACAGGGGACCAGCCCTCATGTGCGCCGACAACAACACCACTATGATACCGCTAAAGGACGGGGACGTGGTTACTATAAGAAAGTCGAAGGACGTAGCTCACCTGATAGAGATAGATGGCGAAGGAAAAATAAGCATATAGCTACTTTTTGTATGTTATCGCCTGGACAGGGCAGCTCTCAGCAGCTGAGCTGCAGTCGCAACCCTCGCCGCACTCGCCTTTCACATAAGCCTTCCCATCTTCTTTCAGCTCAAAAACTTCGGGGCATATGCTTGTGCAGAGCCCGCATCCTATGCACTTTTCCTTGTCCAAGCTCACTGTTGCCATAACAGCACCATAATATAATTCTATTCTTCAATTAATATTGTATTCCTTCCTTCGCAACCTGCTTTTTTGTCTGTTTGTTGCTCACTATCACGTTCACATAGTCGGCCACGTCCCAGAGCTCCTCTGGGGCGTACCTGCCCGTGAGCACCACGTCCGTGGTTGGCGGGAGGTTCTTCAAAAAGTCTATCACTTGTTTCATGTCCAGCAGCTTCCTGTGCAGGGCTATGTTTATTTCGTCCAGCACCAGAACGTGGGGCTTTTTGTCAGCCACCACCCTCTTGGCGAAGTTGAAAGCTTTCTCGCAGAGCACCCTGTCCCTGTTGTCCAGGTTCTTGAATCCTATCCACCCCTTCCTGCCGAACTGGTATATTTCATAGTAAGGCTTCAGACGGTTCCTTATCTTGTATTCTCCCGTGTTTTTCCACCACTTTAGGAACTGTATAATCACAACCTTCTTCTGGTGGCCCACGCACCTCATCGCTATTCCTAGAGCATTGGTTGTCTTGCCCGCGCCTGTTCCTGTGTAAAGGTAAACCATTCCCCGCCCGATTTCATTTTCATCTTCCATTTCAACGCCTCAGTTAAGGAACGCAGACACGGTCGAATACGCTCCCTTTATCGCAGCTGCTATACCGATTGTTAAAAATATGTCGGAATTAACACCCATCGCTATTGCTCCGAGAGCTGCGCCAGTGACAATGTCCACTAGGGATAATATACTGTATAGTGGCATAAAGTTTTTGGTCGCTATTAGAAGCACAAGAAAATACCCTCCCTTGGCGAGCATGTATACCATCATGTAGAGCGCGGCCGCTTCTGAAAACTGGAATATCGTTATGGACGCTGCGACAATGTCTAGCGTGCCCAGTAGTATGAAAAGTGGATTCATAAGAATCAATTAAAGTCCCAAAGTTAAAAACCGTAGCCTATAGGGAGCAGTGCGGGCACCCGCCAGTGTAGTCGTCCGAGACTTTGGCTTCCCCAGACTTTATGTTCAATATCTGCTTCTGCCTGCTGCCGTACCTGTACACTGTCACTCCTTTGCACCCCATCTTCCAGGAAAGCATGAAAGCCTTTTCCACGTCGTACGGAGTCGCGAACGTCGGGAAGTTTATGGTCTTGGACACCGCGTTGTCAGTGTATTTCTGGAACGCAGCCTGTATCCTAATGTGCCATTCTGGAGCTATGTCCATGGCTGTGACAAAAACATCCCTTATATCCTTCGGTATTTCCTCTATGCTCTGTATGCCGCCGTTCTGCGAAATCTTTGTTATCAGCTCGTCCGTGTACATGCCTCTTTCTATCATGGCTGTTTCGAATGTCGGATTTATCTCCACGAGCTCGTGCCCCAGGCTGTCGCTCACGTCCCTTACATAAGACACTGCGAATATCGGTTCTATTCCCGAGGAGCAGTTTGCTATCACGCTTATGGTTCCGGTAGGCGCTATGGTCGTAGTGGTGGCATTCCTTATTGTCTCGTATTTTCCTTTCAGAACGCTCTTTTCAAAGTTGGGGAACGGACCCCTCTCTTTTCCAAGCTGCACAGACGCCTTCTTAGATTCTTCCTGTATAAACTTCATTATCTCCTCGGCAATCTTTATGGCAGCCTCGGAGTTGTAAGGTATCTTCATCTTTATCAGCATGTCCGCGAAGCCCATCACGCCAAGCCCTATTTTCCTGTTGGCTTTTGTCATATCGTCTATCTCCTTGATCGGATACTTGTTCTGGTCGACCACATTATCGAGGAACCTGACGGAAAGGTGGACTGTCCTTCTCAGTTTTTCCCAGTCAAAGTGGCTGTTCGACATCATCTTTTCAAGGTTTATCGAGCCCAGGTTGCATGACTCGTATGGAAGCAGAGGCTGCTCACCGCACGGGTTCGTGGACTCTATCTCGCCTATTGCCGGAGTTGGATTGTATGCGTTTATCCTGTCTATGAACACCACTCCGGGCTCGCCGTTTTTCCACGCCATCATCACCATCAGGTTGAATACCGCCCTGGCTGGGAGCTTCTTTATAGGTTTCTTGCTCCTAGGATTTATCAGGTCGTATTCGGAATTGCTTTCCACAGCGCGCATGAAACTGTCTGTTGTTGCTATCGAGAAGTTAAAGTTGCTCAGCGTGCCCTCCTTCTCCTTAGCTGTTATAAATTCTAGTATGTCCGGATGGTCGACGCGCAGTATGCCCATGTTCGCGCCCCTTCTCTTGCCGCCCTGCTTTATCACGTCTGTAGCCGCGTTGAAAACGTTCATGAAAGACAGCGGGCCTGAAGCCACGCCTCCTGTGCTCTTTACCACATCTCCTTTAGGCCTTATGTTCGAAAAAGAAAATCCGGTCCCCCCTCCACTCTTGTGTATTATTGCGGTGTTCTTCACAGAGTCGAATATTCCGGGTATCGAGTCCGGTATAGGGAGAACGAAGCACGCGGACAGCTGGCTCAGCTCGGTTCCGGCGTTCATGAGAGTGGGGCTGTTTGGAAGGAACTCTCCCTTTACCATCATGTCATAAAAAAGGTCTTCGTATTCTTTCGCTTTCTCATCCCCGCTGTAGCTCTTCTCAGGTTCGGCTATAGCCATGGCTACTCTTCTGAACAACTGAGAAGTGCTTTCGACTATCTTCCTGTTCTCATCTCTGATAAGATACCTGCTGGCCATGACCTTCAGCGCGTTAAGGCTCATCTTAACCTCGTCGGTCACTCCCAGAACAGCCTTCATCTTCCTGGCTTCCACTCTCTTCTGTCTGTATAGTATGTACGCTTTTGCTACAGTCGCATGGCCCTCGTTGATAAGTATCTTTTCTATTATGTTCTGCACATCTTCCACGCTGGGAATCTTGCCGCTGAACTCTTTCTCGACCTGCTCTGCGACCTTGTTCGCCAGCTCTTCGGATTTGGACTTGTCCTTGCCGCCGACAGATTCGGCAGCCTTCCATATCGCTAGAGCTACCTTTTCCTTTTCAAAATCTACTATCCTGCCGTCTCGCTTTTTTACCTGAAGAACCGAAGTCATAATTGACTATCCTCCTTTCGGCGCCTTTGAAAAGCAACTATCTAACGCGCTTTTTTTCTGGCTGTTATAGAATTTTTATCGTGAACTTAAATAATGATTTGGCTCCTTCGAATTATATTATGAAAATATGAAATGACTGCTCGGTCGTTCTGAGCGAACGGAGAAAACGTATTTATTGGCGTGGCGCGGACCTAGACCTTCCGGAAGGCCTTCTGGTTCTTGCAGGAGCTTCCCTTCCTTCCCTTACGTCAGACTCGTCTTCAAAGTCTTCTAGAGACGGCTTGAATTCGTCGTCTCCCTTTATCTCGCCCCTGGCCTTTAGCACTTCCCTTGTCAGAAGCCAGAAGAGCAGATTGAGCGACCTGGCGCCCTTGTTGTTCGCCGGTATGATAAAGTCTACATTTTTAGTTTCGTTCAGAGTGTCGCAAACTGCAATAACAGGCACTCGCGCGTTGACAGCTTCGGTAAGCACCTGATAGTCTGCTGCTGGGTCTATGACAAAAACTACGTCAGCTTCATAAAAGTCCTCGTATGAAGGGTTTGTGAGCATTCCTGGCATGAATCTTCCTTTCATGTTCTTAGCGACTATCATGTCTGAGAACTTTTCTATTGCTTTTGTGGACACGCTCTTTCTGCTTACCACGAGTATGTTCTTCGCTCCCGCCAGGAATTTCGCAGCCTCCCTGATTCTTTCGTCTATAACCTGGAGATTCATGACAGCCAAACCGTCAGATCTTACCTTGTACACGAACGGAGCCATCTGCTTCGTCCTCTGCTTCATCCCTATGTGTATGCCCGACGCAAGATATTTCTCCCGCGGGATTAAAAACTCTTCAGACATAGTTCTTTATTTGTCGTTATAGTTTTATAAACGTTCACACAATCGGCAAATTGGTAGAAAAAGACCCTATCCTATGTAGCTGAGGTTCTGCTCTTCCTGATCCTCGCCTTTTTCAGCCGGCTTCTGAAGTCTGTCCTTCATCATCTGGCTGAACGCCTTCCTTTGCACCTTTTCCATGCGGCCTATAAAGTCCTCCATCTCCTTGACTTTTTTCTGGATTTCGCTGGTGTCTATCTTTATTCCTACGACTTTGGTCAGAGTGCTGAGCACAGCCTCTGCCGATTTTGGATCTGGTATCAGAGGCAGTCCAGAAGTCTCTCCAAGGAGGCAAATGCCCTTTAACCCAAAGTTCTCTCCCAGTCCAAGAAGAAGCCCGGATGCGCCGACTATTGTTCCCACTTTCTCGCCTGTTGCAAAATGTATGCCATGCTTGCTGTATTTCTTGACAAGTGACAGGTCGTTAACCACTCCGAACACTTCTGGGTTGTCCTTTTTCTCGCCCACGCTCAGGCCAGCCAGGTTGACCATCTCGCTCACATTGAACTTTTTGATATAACTGAGAATCTCCTCGCATATTTCATAATGACCCTCTGGGTCGACGCTCTGCGAGTCACCTATGAGTATAATCAAATCCCTCTGGTTCGGCTTTTTAGCCTTCCAGTAGTAGAATTCGTTCTTCAGCACATGCACATCAGATTTCTGCTGAACCAGCACGAACGGCATGAAATGCGAGCTGTACAGCTCGGCGAATTTCTTTGCCTTCAGCTCTTCCACCAAGTATCCGGCAGCTATCCTTCCCACATTGCCCACTCCGGGCAGGCCTTCTATGAATATCGGCTTTTTCAGCTTCGGCTTTGAAAGTTCTACAATCTTGGTGGACATGATAAAACTATATTGGATTTTCCTGATATATTAATTACAGGTTGGCTGATTTAGACATTCTCCTGTATTTTCCGTATCTGTCTTCGGGGGAGAACGAAATGGGATGAGGGGTTTTGGTACTATTGCCGCATTTAGGGCACTCTGCCTTCAGCGTGTACACACTGCAAGAAAAACATTTCCTGAGCTTCATCTCACCAGCTCGTAGCTTCCGGAGCCGCCAGCTGATTCTAGCTCCTTTATAGCCTTCTCCACGCCGTCCCTCATAGTCTTTTCAGCGACTTTGGGCTCCTTTGTCTTCATCTCAACCCTGTACTCTGGCGCGGATATGTACGTCACTTCAATGCCATCTATTTTTTCGAGCTCGGACAGGACCTTCTTTATTGTTTTTACTCCATCTGGAGCCTTGCTCTCCAGTTTTAGCTTTACTTTGAGCGTCCTCTCCTTTATCCTAAAGTTGCTCTCGACAACACCCATGAGCGCTTCTGCCCAGTCCTTCTTTATACCAGCTTCCTTGACAATTTCAGGATTTTCGTTCACTTCTTCGAACGCTGTGAAAACATCAAACTTTTTGCTGTCGTCCTTGTGAATCTTCTCGAGCTTATCGACGATTTCCTTCTGCACATCGCCCTTGCCGACTATCTTGGCGACCTGCATCACCATTCCGTTCGACCTTTTGTCCCTTCTATAATCCTCCATCTTCTCCTTCTTGTCGAACTTGCTCACCCTTTTTATGCTGAGGTTGAGATGTCCCTTTTCATAGTCTATCTTTATGACCTTGGCCATGTACTGCTTGTTTGGCTTTACAAAATCGCGTATGTCCTTGATCCACTTGCCAGCAACCTGGGAGATGTGTATCATACCTTCTATCGGGGATCCATCCTCGTTCTCGTACTCGTCGAGCGTGCACCAGGCAGCGAACGGAGTAATCCTCGTAGTGGTGCAGAGAACTGTTTCGCCGTATTCTGGCAATCCTTTTTTCTTGTCCATTTTTACAACACACCCGTTATTCCAACTGACGCTACTTAATCTTTAGGACGAACTGATTTAAAAGTTAGAGCAGTCCGCTTACAAAATTCCTGGAACATAACTTATCCGTTCTTTAGGAGTTTCTTTAGGCTTGACGTGTTTCTCATAAATGTCTCTGACTTCCTCCAATTTTTCATTTGAAAGAAAATATCGTCTGCCGGACCGTCCTTTTCCAACATCGCCGTATTCTGCATTAATGATCCCAAAATCTTCCAAAGTAGCCAGCAATCCCATCACATGAGTCTCAGTAAGCATGCCGTTAAAGTAATTTGCCAGTCTTGTAAAATTAGCAGGCGTCTCTGTCATGTTGAATTTGTATATTTGGACAAGCACTTTGAACTCGTCCGCCAGGTCTTTCAAAGACTCTTCATTGACCTTTTCGAAAGTCTTGTTCTTGTTTTCGGAAGGAAGTTCTATTTTCTTGCCAGAAAACGTGAAAACTCTGTAAAGTGTTTTCTCATGCTCTTCCATATCGCATCATATTTTTATTGAATCTTAACACTTTTACGCTTAACCATACCTTTAAATTATAACGCTGTTATATAATATGACATGGTAGAAAAGTACGGACCATACAGCGAGAAAGTTTTAGACCATTTCAGAAATCCTAGGAACATGGGAGAGATAGTGGAGGCGGACGCAGTGTCCAGAGTAGGCAGCCCGATATGCGGGGACGAACTCAGAGTTTATCTGAAAATAGGAAAGAATGCAGACGGAGAATTGTACATAGAGGACATAAAGTACCAGAGCTTCGGGTGCGCTGCCGCTGTTGCCACAGGCAGCATGATGACCGAGCTTGCCAAGGGGAAGACTCTGAAGGAGGCGCTGGAGGTAGGCAGGGACTCGATAGTAGGTGAGCTGGGCGGGCTTCCTAGAGTCAAGATACACTGTTCGCTATTATCAACGGATGCCCTTCATGAAGCGATATATCAGTACTATGCAAAGAACGGAATTGAAATACCTGATAAGCTGGAGAAACTTCACAAGGAGATAGAAAGGGGCAATGTAATAGCAAGGGCGAAGCAGGGGCAGCACTAGCCGAGATACTTGCCAGCCGGATTATTCTCCCTGGGCGTCCACTCGAACTCCGCATTCAGCTTCCTGTCCTTTATTACTTTCTGCGCTTCGTCGAACAGCTTCCTCAGGTTGTCCTCCTTGATGTGCCACTCCCTTTTCATCTGGTTCACAACCAGCTTCGAATCTGAAACTATTTTCACATCCTCGGATTTTACCGATTCTAACGCGCGTATTACCGCCAGGTACTCCGCCTCGTTGTTGCTGGACACATCCTCCCTTCCGGACCAGCTCTCGCCAGTGGTCTCGTTGTACCAAGCTATCCTTCCGTCTCCCGAACCATCTGTGTATATCTTATCCATAGAACATCACCAAAAATAAAAAATCAAATAATCTTACAGGTCCATCTTTGATAATACTATGAATGCCGCGATAAAAATGCTTTCCTATGGCTCTTGGTTATTGTAGGAACTTTTTATCCTGTCTGGAAATGCTATTTTTAAAAGCTCTATGCCTCTGTCAGTGACTATGTAGTCGTGCGTGGAATCGTCTTTGTATATCTGGCTCAGCGGGTTGATGTCCACAAGGTATCCTATCCTGCAAAGCGTGGTTGCCAGCGATAGCATTTCAATGTCGCTGTTCGGTATGCTCAAGCACATGTTTTCAGAGAAATATGCTTCGGATAGCATGTCCTTGTATTTTTCTAGGTTCTTCTCATCGAACAAATGCAGTTCGTACATCAGCTTTTCTGACATCAGCGTTTCAGACATATGGAGATAAGGAAAAATTAAATATTTAAAGTG
>CAYRDB010000001.1:7436-41151 GCA_964423085.1 uncultured archaeon | reverse complement strand
CATGATACTACTACTAAATAACAAATTATTTAAGCTTTTCACGACCCCCTGTCAATGGAACCAGAACAAGTTTTTAGTCTGAAAATACAACTAATATTATATGAATATTTTCGATTTAAACGCAGCGTCAATGTTCGACTTCGCAAACATGACACCGTACGAGCTTGGTAGGAACGTCTTGCTACCTTTCCTTCTTGTGTTTGTGGTTCTTTGGGCAGTCCTTGACAAGTTGCACATATTCAGCAGAAAGGTCAACATAATAATCTCGCTGGGCATAAGCGTGATACTAGCCACCACTCCCATTTTCACAATGTTCACGCAGTACATAACCCAGGTGGGAGGGACAGGGATGATAGTGATATTCGGCGTGCTTCTGGTGGGAGCCACACTGCTGTGGGCTACCGGGAGGGGAAGGGACGTGTACTATGAGCATGTGGACGATATAAAGAAGATAGAGAGGTTGGAAAAGAGGAGAGCCGACCTCTTGAAGAAAGCAGAATCTGAAAAGAGTAAGGGGCATGACGCAAAAGCAATTGCCTACGTAAATGCTGCAAAGGAAGTAAAAGACAGGATAGAGCTGGCCAAGGCGGGCGGGCATTAGGCAGACTTAAATTTTTCGCAAACAAAGTTCAATAAGCTGGTTAAATGACAAACGTGTTCCAGGAAGTCGTTACGAGGCTGTTAGAAGTAGGTTTCTACGACTTGCTGATATTCATAATAGCTTTGGCTGTGTTCTACGCCATACTAAGGAAGGTCAAGATAGTCGGAGAGTCGCCCATGGTGAACGCCGCTCTGGCTTTCTGCATAGCGTTCCTGGTCTTCGGGTTTCCTGTAATGATGGGGTTCAGCCTGGTGCTGCCGTTCGTCACGTTCTTCACCCAGTCGTTCATATGGATACTGATGTTCTTCATAGGCGTGCTCATAGCCAGCTTCTTCTATCCGGACCTTCCAAAGTTCCTTATTGACAAGTTCTCCAACAGCAAGACCATGATAATGGTTGGAATCCTGATAGCTCTTCTGGTGCTCCTGATAAGCGGTCTAGTCGGGGCTATATTTGCCGTGGCTCCTGGGGAGGGCGGCATTGCGATACCAATGGACACTATAGTGATAATCGCGGGAGTGATAATTTTCGTGGTAATGATCATAATAGCGTCCGCGGTCGCGACGTCAAAGTAATATTGCCGTAATCACAAATAGAGTGTAGATAAAAATGGCGAACCCGTTCGAGACAGTAGTTGTCAACATGAGAGACCTCGGCATATTCCAGTTTCTTTTGCCGTTCATGCTGACTTCCGCCATATTCTACGGGCTTCTTAGAAAGTCGCAGATATTCGGCGACGCGCAGAGGACGGTGACCATAAACGCGGTAATAGCTCTTGTGGCTTCGTTCATGGTATGGGCTTCGCCTATAATACTGGGCATAGACATCGAAGCCCACCTTGCATCTTTCTTTGTGCAGGGCGCCAGCGTTACGCTTATAGTCATGGTAGGACTGATGGTCGTGGGCATGATGGGTCCTGAGAACCTGCCCGAGCACTTCAAGAACGTTTTCAAGGACAAGCCAAAGGTATGGATGGCCATACTTGTAGGTGGAATATTAGCTGGAGTGATAATCGCCATATCCAGCGGCTTGGTGAACATATACTTCCCCAGCACGGGCGGTTCCGGAGGCGGATTCTCGTTCCCCACGCTCTCGGAGGACATGATACTTGCGATAGGTATAGTATTGTTGATGGTAATACCGCTTGTTGCGCTGGTGGCAATGAAGTAGTAAAGGGATAAAACCAACAAAAACTAATTTAACAATGGGTAAGAAACATGTCAGGATTCACAATGATATCTGATCTGGTGGCGGCCGGTCAGGATTTCGGAGTTTTCGAGTTCTATCTACCTTGGATAATAATGTTCGCCATATTCTGGGCGCTACTTACAAAGATTAAAATTTTCGGCGATTCAGAAAAAGAGGGTAAATCTGGAAAAACAGCAAAGGCTGTCAACCTGATAGTTTCATTGGGAGCGTCGCTTTACATAATGGCCAATACAGCCATAGGAATTAGCTTTGCTTCATTCCTATCAGTGCTTTTCGGCGGAACATTCATGGTTATACTTACCATAATAGCGTTTGTCGCAGTTCTCTATGTCATAGCAGCCTCTTCAATGGGTAGTGATCCATGGGACGCTAAAGGTGGATTCAAAGGAAGATGGAAATGGGTTATTGCTTTCGCAGGAATAGGCGCTGTTATTCTCGTCTTGGGAGTATACATTTCGACAGCGGGTGCCGCCCTTTTCCCAGGCATTACGATACCAGGATTTGACCTGTCTAGCACGTCGACTCCAATACCAAGCTTCGGGTTACCATCAATAAACCTCAGCACTCAGGACATGGCCATAATAATTTTGGTAGTGATTACAGGAGCGATAATATTTTACATAACATATGGCGGAAAACCAGAAAAAGATGGAGATACAAAGTAGACTATTTGTCCTTTTTGCCTTTCTCTTCCTCTTCCTTTCTCAACTTCTCGGCAACCGCTTTTTCTGTTTCCTCTTTCTCTTTTTTCTTATATAGTTCGATTTCTGGATGGTCTATGCCTTTAATGTAGCTGTCGCCATACAATCGTATAGCTCCAAGTGTCGTGGAAACAGCGGGTTTCAACCAGGGTACTAATATAGTTCCGACAGCATCGCCTAGATAACAAATACCTTGTCCAAGATAAGATTCTGCTTTTTCATTAACATTGTCTTTGGCTGACTTGTAAATACTTATCGCTTTTTTGATAGGACTGTAGCTTTTTATCATGTTGTATATAGCAATTGAACCTATTGCTATACCTCCAATATATCCACCAATTATAACTCCAGCACCAACTATTGCGCCAGAAATAATGCTTCCGATACCCTTCTTCCTAGGGCCAGTTAGGCGAGATTCTTGCTGCTGTTCTGCCATGCATATTGTATGGAAAATCAGGGTATTTAAGGATATGTGTAATTCACTACTTTATAGTAACTAAATGCTCTTTTTCAGAAAAATGCAGTTTGCCCGGGACTATCAGAACCATAGGCGGCTCTCCGAACTCCTCGTCCAAAAGCTCTGACACAGTCCCGAACCTTATCGTGGCGTCCGGGCTTCCAGCTCTTGCGAACACGATGACATGGCTGTCGGGCGTGAAAACACCCCCGTTCCTGGAATCCTCCGCTTTCAGCATTATTTTCATAGCCTCGTTCGGCGTCATGCACCTTTCAGGCACTATGTCCAGAAGAAGAAGCGTGTGCAGGCCGTTCCGCTTGTTCATCCTTAGCGTGTCGTACACAGACTCGGGCAGCTCCCCGCCGGTCCTGTCAGGGAATGGCACGGTTGCAATCGCGCCGAACTTGTATATATGAAGCCCGGTCTCAGCAATCGCAGAAGTTATGGACGAGTTGTGTACTATGCTAACTTTCACGCCCATCTTAATGGCGTCTGAAACAAGTGTAACGTGCGTGGTCGCCACCATGGGGTCGCCCGGTATGAAAATCACAACATCCTTTTCGCTAGCCTCTTCTATTATCCTGCCAGCGCCCTGCTCAAGGTCGCTCCTGTTTAGTTTTATTGCCGACTTTCCAATCACGTCAGCCAGCTTATCCAGTCCTTTCCACGCGTTTGTGTATAGCTCTATGTAGACAATGTCAGCAGACTTCGCCAGCTCTATTCCTCTCACTGTCAAGTCCTTCTCATCACACAGTCCAAGTCCTACCAAGCTCAGCATCCAACCACACTAACCGATTCTAAAATTAACTATTAAAATTAGATTATTTTATTGGTTCTTATGTCAAGCTACGATATTGTCGGCTCGAAGGAGAAGGCAGTCGCCATAGTCGAGATACGGGAAGGCGACGGTAAACAGATAGCTGAATCCATACTGAAGGAGAGCAAGAGCGTAAAGTCTGTTCTGAAGAAAGCGTCCGGAAGGGAGGGCGATTACAGGACAATGTCGTACGAGCTGATAGCAGGCGACCCGGATACCGAGGTCGTTCACAAGGAGCACGGATACTCCATACTTGTCGACCCGCAGAAGGCATTCTTCTCAGTCAGGGAGGGCACGGATAGGCAGAGGATAGCCAAGTCTGTGAAGCCAGGCGAAGTTGTTATGGTGATGTTCGCGGGCGTCGGCCCTTATGCAATAGCAATAGGCAAGGCGCAACCTGAAGTTGAGAAAGTGATAGCTGTTGAGATAAATCCGGACGCTGTAGAGTACATGAGGCACAACATAAGGGTGAACAAGCTGTCGCACAAAATAGTTCCTGTTCTGGGTGACGCGATGACAGAGTGTGAAAAATGGTACGGCAAGTGCGACAGAGTCGTAATGCCACTGCCAATGTCCGCCACAAGCTTTCTGGATGTTGCGGTAAGATGCGTAAAGAAAGGCGGCGTAGTCCATCTTTACTCATCAGGAAGCAGGGACTATCCATACAAGGAGGCAGAAACCGCTGTGGATGAAAGCTTAAAAAACGCCGGCAGGGAATATAGAATCATAGGCAGGCGGATTGTGCTGCCTTATTCGCCCAGCAGGCACAAGGTTTGCATAGATGTCGAGGTTTTTTGATGCACGAGCTGTCCGAAGAGACAATGACCGAGAAGGTGCTGGAGGAGACATGTGTAAAGGTAGGCAAGCATCTGTACCTGAAAAATGGGTCGGAGTTGAAAGTCGACAAGAAGGGAGAACCTGACATCCAGGTGGTTCTGTCCATGGGCGGATCGGGCACAAGGATGAAGCACATAACCAAGGACGAATATTCCAAGCATTTGGTGCAAGTCAGGGGCAAGCCGGTAAGCAGGTACGTCTTTGACATGTGGGTAAAAGCCGGATTCAAGGACGTGTGCATACTCACGGACGACACGCATAGGGGGAAAAGCATTGTCGATTATTACAAGGACGGCAGCAAGTTCGGCGCAAGCATTTCCTATTCAATCGAGCACAGCAAGCTCGGATCGGGCGGAGCTTTCAGGGAGGCAATATCAAACAAAGCCATCAACCGCTCCTTCGTAAGCCACTATCCGGACGATGTCATTGTAGGATATCCGAGCTTCGCGAAGGATTTTGCGAGGGTGTTCGACGCAGCATTGAAAGCGGGATACGAGTGCGTGGTACTGTGCGTGCCCGGCAAGCTTTACCACTACGGTGTTGTGGAGGACATCGGCGGCAAGGTGACGAAATTCATCGAAAAGCCGATGATTAACAAGGACACGACCACGGGCATATACGGAATCGGGGAAGCGATGTTCAAGAAAATATTGGAGCTTGAACCCGGCAAGGAATTGAAAATCGAAAGGACTGTTTTCAAGCACGCTGCCGAAAGCGGCAAGATGCTCAAGGTAATGCTTCCCACAGAGTGCTGGATACCGGTGAACGACGAAATAAATTTGAGCAAGTTCATAGAATCAAGTAAATAGTACGCGGGGGTCCGATAGTCTGGTCAATTCGGCAGGGTTCAGGTCCCTGTGGGTTAGTCCCTACGTGGGTTCAAATCCCACCTCCCGCACTATTTGGCATTTTCGGACGTAATCATATTTAATAGCCATGAAAATCAAATGTATTATAGTGATTGAATGAAGGGAGCAGTTCCAATACCTTACATCATAGCGCTCGTACTGGGAATAGCGATTATAGCAATCATAGGATATTGGTTCTTTATTGTAAGTGGAGAAAGCGGAGGCGAAATAAGCCTAGCAGGTTGCAAGACAAAGGCCACGACATACTGCGCAATGTGGTCGCAGACTGGATACGCTTCTGATAATGACGAACCTAACTTTTCTCTGAGGTGGTTCTCCGAACAGTATCCAGAGTGCACTCCATACCTGGGCCAGATGGGCTTTAGCGACGCTACTAGCGCAAGTACTGATGCGCAGGCTTGTGCAACAATAATGGGCACGAATTAAAGTGATTGAATGAAAGGAGCAGTTCCAATACCTTACATCATAGCGCTTCTTCTGGGAATAGCTGTTGTAGCAATAATAGGGTACTGGTTCTTCGTTCTTGGTGGACAGTGGGGCGGAGAGACGAACTTGCAAACATGCAATACTAGAGCTTATACTTATTGCGCCTCTTGGGCAGCTACTGGGTATTCTAACGATGGTGAAGTGCCTGATGGTATAATTGATGTTTTTGAAAATAGATATCCCGAATGCGGTCAGTACCTCTCTCAAATAGGTGCTTATGGATTTGATGGGAATGTGGACCAAGATATAAAAAACTGCAAGTCCGTATTGGGACTGGGAAGTTCTAGTTCGGGTTCTACCGATACAACCACCACAACAATAATCCCAAAAACACCATAGAGGGATTAAATGAAAGGAGCAGTTCCAATACCTTACATCATAGCGCTAGTCTTGGCAATAGCGGTGATAGCGATTGTGGCATATTGGATGTTCTTCTCCGGAGGAGAGTTTGACAAGATGATACGGGAGAAGGGGTGCGACGCCAAATTGATGGCATATTGCGGCGAATATAGGTTGTCTCCAGCAGATGCGCCGGAATTCTCTGGACCTTGCGGAACAGGTTCAGATGAATATTACTCCCCCGATTGCTGTAGCTTTGAAAAGTTTCACGGTTCGGTAGAGGATCTCTGCTAAAACTTCTTCTAATAGGACGTAATATTATTATGGGAGTTTCGAAGGGAATAGCGGTTCATACCATAGTGCTTGTTATAATGATGGGCCTTTTCGCGTTCATAGCATTTTACCTTTTCTATGTGTGGTCAAGCGGAGCCAATGTCGAGGCTACTGCTATGAGTTGCACCGTTAAAAGGCTGTCATACTGCACTGACTGGAAAGCCAATAACTACGGCACAGAGGAGCCGTGGGACTGGAATCAGAGGCCACCCCTGGGTTGCGATAACCTTGAAATATACGAACCTCTTAACGGTTACGAGTGCGAAGGATTATATAAAACAAATTAATCTTAACCAAAGTCGAAATATAGCTTATGATGGGTTCCATAGGAAGGAAGGGTGCTGGGGAATGGTCCGAGGTTCTCCTGACAGTGCTCTTGTGCGCGTGCATAATGGTGGTTGTCCTCAAGATACCTGAAATAGTGAGCGGAATACTCACAACATTCTCTGTCGCGTCTGGCGAGAAGCTGGCCAGAGACCTAGGCGGGCTTGTGACAGTATCGGGGGCTGCCCAAGATTCGATATCCATATATTACGAGTCGGAAGCCCAGCACGTGTCATACGATCTCGAAATATCCAATAGGATGGTTCATGTGACTGGGATACACACTGAAGAAGGCAGGATAGTGTCAACTCCGATTGTGGAAACTGGCTGGGGAAAGATAGGCGTGGGTGAAATATCAGACGAGTACAGCCAATCATCCTTTGTTGTGGGCAAGACAGTGGAAATAGAAAGCAGAACATCAACGGGCTCTGAAGGCACAAAGGCCGACCAAAAATCCGGGCTAGTAATAGACAAAATCGGGCAATACGAGCTGGTCGATGTTTATTACGTAAAGTGATTTGAATGAAGTCTAAGAAAGGTATAGCAACTTGGATAACCCAGATGCTTGTGGCTCTGATAGCAATAGGAGCAGTCGCTTTCATGTATTTTCTTTTCTACGGAAGGTATTTTGACATTCATGTGATAGTGATAAGCAACGAGGCTCAGAGGCATGCCATAAACATAGCCCAGGTGATACTGAGCTCGGACAAGCTTGTTTACGAGGAGACCTTCAGCAGCCCGAACAAGGAACCTATAAAGCGCTTTAATCGTGGGGTGTTCGATACGGCAAAGCTGAACAGTTACCTGATGCTGTATTCAGACACATCGAATTTGGATAAACTTTCAGCAGAGAACGAGTTCACAAAGGAGATAGGCTATCCGAATTCGTACATAGATATAGTTGTAGTCGACCTGAAAAGCGGAGACAAGTGGATGAAGTCGTACTCCGGTCCGGAAGCATCAGTGCCAAACGAATACTGGGAGTGCCTTTGGAACAATGTCGATGACAGCTTTTTTGGATCGCCGAATCTGTTCAACGCTGCCATATTATGGGACTTTTGGGACATTACTGAATGCACTGCGACGTTTCAAACAAAAATAGGAACTTTTGTTACAGAATTTCCGGTTATGATAAGGAGCGGCGACTCTTTTCATACCGGCAGGCTAATGGTTAGAACAACGGAGTTGTAATCATGAGAAAAAAAGGTATAGCAGGTCTGGCAATCGCCGTAATAGGCGCAATAGTTATAGTAGGCATAATAGCATCCATAGTCATACCCATAGTCTTTCTCAAAATACACCTCGCTAAGATTGTAGAGATCGAGTATAATTATAACAATGCCGGCCTTACTATGCTGGCGCTTCTCGCGGATGATGACATATACAGAGATTTGAGCCTTTATGTCGCCGGGTATCCGGACAAGACTTCAGAGAGCTTTTCCAGATCTGGAGTGGAAAGCGCTGTTACTGAAAGGCTTTATGATCTTGTTCCTAGCAAATGCTTCAAATTGTCATATGAAGGAGGGACTGTGGTGGACATGTCGGAGATTGACAGCGCATGTAACAGCATGTACTACACAGCTGAAGCATACATATCATCACCGGTAGATTCCATGAAGCAGAAGATAACGTTGTCGATAAAGTCGGAAAGTGGCGTCAGTGGTTGAATGTCTAGAAAAATAGGGAGCAAAGGCGTCGGGCCGATTGCACTGGCTGCTGTAATGATAGCAGTAGTACTCATACTCGAAGGTGTTTTTGTGGCAAACCTGTCCATGGACGCCGAGGTTGTGAAAAGGTCCGCTAGAGAGATTGGCGTAATAGATGCTGTTAACTCAATGGAAAACTCCAAGCGGGCGATTAGCCGGTCTCTAGAGTACAGCTTCCATAGGGCATCCTCGGATGTTCTTGGCAGAGGTGGATTCTGCGAATATCTGGGTGAGTGCGACGTTGGATGCATGATACCGAGCGAGGTTCCTTCAGAAAAATGCATACCTTGGTGGTTGTTTTATGACAATGTCTACGCCCCAGAATACTATTCCGAGAGCGAAAAAAGCTTTGCCGGATATCTTAAAAACAGGACAATCGATTTGTTCGACGAGTATTCGATATCTTTTAACGGCCCGAAATACTGCCCGTCTGAATACGGAAATCTTATATTCGGGCACGGGTCAGCGGGGGGAGTCAGCCTGTCTGCGATGAATCTTAAAGGCAATCCCATACAGTATGAAAACGGAAACGGAGTCATAGTGACAGAGAGAACTTCTAACTTCACAGCCGAGGTTTCCACGTCCGCATTCGACCTTTTCAAGCACGCTCATGATATGTATGTTGTGAACGACAAGATACGCGTGGATTTCATAAATTCTGATGTCGAAATGAAAGGAATTTTAGCTAGCGTTGAGATTGGAGACGTCTGCCAGACATTGTCTGAAGATTCGGCATGTGAATCGATTCTACAGAACAAGCTTTCAAGTCCGGCAGCAGAAGGTGATTCGTGCGATTATGACAGAAGCGGAACAGTGGATGCCGACGAAGTTTACAAGTGCATGGTAGAAGATAAAATAACCGAGAGGGTAATTTCAGGGAACTTTGTTTCCACAACTGAGATAGACGGATGCTTCAATACAGGGCACACTTCGAAAATCACTTACAGTAGCCAAACTTCAGAAATAGACTGGCTTTGGTATAATACAGCAAAGGATGACTTAAGTCCAGAGATATTCAAGTCGGTTCAAGACACCTGTGAAGTACTGATATCCGCTTGCGGAGGATGTTCGGATATGTGTGTTTGGGGAGAATTAGGATGCGGGCATGAAGAAAATTGCGTTGTCGGCACTGAAGGTTGCAACGGAGTTGGTACGAAATGGGTATGTGAGGCGAACGCTTGTGGTATAGAATGCTGCCAGAGTGTAGGACCTGCTTACACTGGTTTGAAATGTGAATATGATTTCTTCGGTTCTGTTAACTCGATAGTTACAGTAGCAGATTATGTTAGCGCATATCCTGTAGGCGACTCGTGGAGCGCCCTATCGACAAAGTTCCGCGTAACTTCTGGAAACATGGATTGCGAATCCATTGAGCCAGGTGAATCTGTGGAAGACAGCCAGTGCTGTCAGCCAGAAATAGACGACCCAGACGCTTTCAGCAGTTGCAGAATACCAAAGGCTCAAAGTTCTTACTCTTCATAAACTTTTATTCCCTTCTTTGTCAAAGTGTCCACAAGGGTGTAGTCAGCTCTTGCTATGAAAGGTATGACCTCTCCATATTCTCCCACGTCATCTTTGTTTATCGCATAGTTACAGATGTATGTGTGCTCGTTGGTAAGCTTAGATTTGCTTCCAAGTGGTGACAGTGTTTCAACAAGTTCCGTGCTTCCTGAGTGAACCACATCCACATCCCCCCATAGGGCTTCGCATGTATCAGGCGGTGTGAGAATTCCATCCACAAGCCTGCTTATCCTTATCGGAGTGTACATAATAGCGTATTCGCCTTCCGTTTTTGATATTTTAACAATCGCGTTTATTGAATTTTCTTCCAAGTCCCTTATCACATAGGCTGTTGGAGAGAAATAGACTGTAACATCCACAGGTCCGTCGGATTTCGTCGGTCTCGCTCTTGTTTTGACTAGGGATTCCACTGTTGAATCGCTTTTCCCTGCAACAAAGTCGAACTGACCCTCTCCAGAGTAATCATACTTGTACGTAACTTTGGCTTCAACTTCCCTAGTTTTTCTATCTTCTGTTACACACTTTTCATCATCCCAGTCGCATACGTCTATTTTTTCGCAAGCTTCTTTATCACCTTTGTTCGAGCACCAATCGATTTCTTTTGCCACAATAGTCAGCCTTAGCTTCTCACCCGGACCTATTGTCACGCCTTGGCTGTTTTCGTTGTCGCACATTGCTCTTCCATCCTGCGTGGATAGGTCGGCCAGCTTTATCTTTTCGCTTGTCTTTACAGTTCCCCCCCTAGTAATGGCTGTGCTTTTACCGTTTTCGCCATCCTTTATTATGCAAAAGTTCTCTACTGTTCTAGTCTCGCTAGGGTTCTCGACAATCATGTTCATGAAAAATGTGTTGAACTTTATCTGATTGTTAGAATCCTTGTATATCGTGTTTCCTATGTACTCTGTATCAAAGCTGACTTTTAGTACCTCGTAAGATCCAACTTTTACAGATTCGGGCTCTGTTGGAGATGCAATCATAGTGCACTGTTGAATACCTTCAGGATTTGCCAGATTAGAAAGTATGCACATTAAGCTGGCGCCGTAAGTGCTGGCTGATTCTGGATCTACATACGAGTAGAGGAAAGGAAAAAGTAGCATCCAAACTACTACAAGCACTATCAGTACTACCATTACCGGGACCGAATTGTAATACAGAACTAATATGGTTCCTGATATTATGAATATGATAGAAACTATTATGACTATTGTGTCCCAATAATCCGCGACCTGCGGGTAGAACAAGCCGATTAGCTCCATTGTGCCTGTTTTTACATTTTCTATATAAGCATTAGCAAACAGCAACGGGGCCATTATTGCGAAAAATAATATTGCTTTGATGTATTTTCCTGAACCTGAAGTCGGAATTTTTCCAAGATTGAGATTAGACTCGTCGCTTTTTGTTTTATTTTCTTCTTTGGACCCTTTTTTAATTTTTTCTTTTTCTGATTCTGTAGAATGTTTTTTTTCACGTTTCAACCATTTTCTTATCTGAGTTCGTATACTCCCCCATTTATTTTCGGTCAAGACTTCTGGATTATTTTCAAAAGGAACCGCGCCGCGTATCCAACCGCTATCATTGTTTTTGGATTTAACTCTTTTGTTTCCTATAGAGGATTTTTGAGACTTACCTGATACTCTTTTAGTATACATGCGCTTTATTATCGGGAATCTGCTAAAAGACGCTCCACAATTAGTGCAAGGTCCTGTAACACTTATTCCACGCAGTCCGCATCTCCAGCAGGTCCAGACCTCGTCGAAACCAATACTTCTTTTTGCCCCACAATTAGGGCAAGGGCTCTTTTTCTTATCTGAAATCCAGCCACATCTTCTACACTTCCACGAAGTCTTTGAGAAAAATTCCATAAAATCTTCCTTAATTATTATTGTCCTCTTAAAAGTAAAAGTACGTTCCGGCCAGCCAAAGCCTTTTAAGCGCCTCGACAGAGTGGAACAATTAAATTCTTTTTCGGGCAATATTAACAAAGCCAAATGTCTGATAACTACAATGCTAAGATTCGGAGGTGCAAAAGATGGCAGAAGCAGAAAATACAAGCGAAAACGTGGTTTTCGTGGGAAGGAAGCCGAGCATGGCCTACGTTCTGGGCGTGATAACACAGTTCAGCGAAGGCAAGCCGGAAGTCCACATAAAAGCAAGGGGCAAGGCGATATCCAGGGCAGTGGATGTGGCTGAGATAGTCCGAAGAAAGTTCGTGAACGATGTCAGCATAAAGAACATAGACATCGGCACCGAGGCAAGGGAGCTCGAGGACAAGTCGAAAATCAACGTTTCGACAATAAACATAATCCTTGGGAAATAGAATTTCCCAATTCTTTCCTTTTTTTTTCATCTTTCTAGAATGAACGACTTTTTATGAGTCGGATGCTCCTTAACTTCGTGAACGAGCATCTCCCTCCTGTCACCGACAGCCACTGCGACATCTTCTTCAATTTCAACTTCAACATGCTTGAGCTTCCTGGACTTTTCGGAGTAGACTGTGAAAAGCCTTTCTCCCTTGTCCGCAGAATCTCCTATTTTCTTGTAAAGCTGTATGCCAGCGCCTTTGTCTTTAGGGCATCCTGCAGCCCTTGCTATTGAGACCAGCTTGTGGTTGTCCATCCAGAGCACGATTCCCTTTCTGTCCGCATAAACATCAAGGCCGTACTTGCCTATCTCTATGTCCTCCGGTTTTATGTCGCCGTCCCCACCCTGGTTGAAAATTATCTCCCTCAGCTTTTCCTCGGCCTTTCCGCTCTTCAGAACATCCTCCACAATCTTGTTGGCATTGTCCTTTCCAGCCATTTCAAGTATCATATGCGCTATGTGAGTAACCTTGTCGACAGAGTCTGGAACAGCTTTTTTCCTCATTATAATCTCAAGCGCCTCCTTGGCTTCCAAAGCCGGTCCTATGGTCGTGCCTATGGGCTGCTCTCCGTATGTGACTGCGCACTGCGTTTTAATTCCCATCCTGTTTCCAACTTCTATGAAGCTCTTCGCCAGCAGGTCGGCGTCTCCTATCGTCTTTACCTTGGTACCCCTGCCGCACGGTATGTCTATTACGAGGCATTCTGTGCCCACAGCCTTCTTTTTGCTCATTATCGAAGGTATCATTAGCGGGTCTATCGAAAGCGGGCACTCTATTTGTATGAATATGTCGTCTGCCGGAGCTAGATCTAGGGCTCCTCCCCAAACTATGCACCCGTGCGTGTTCCTGACCACGGTTTTCATCTCCTCTATGTTCAGGTCGACGGGCATAAGAACTTCAGCGCGGTCCGCTGTTCCTGCTGCCGAAGTTATGGCTCTTGATGAAGTCTTAGGTATTGTCAGGCCGCACGCCGCAACTATTGGCACAAGTAAAAGGCTTGTCTTATCTCCTGGCACCCCTCCTATGGAGTGCTTGTCCACTATGTACGAGTTTTTCATTTCTAGGCTGTGACCGGTAGCAACCATGGCTTTGGACATGTTCACAGTCTCCTCCATATCAAATCCGAAATTGTTCAGGGCTGTGACGAACGACGCCAATTCGATGTCGCTGAGCTTTCCATCCACTGTATCCCTGACTATCTGAAAAAGCTCCTCCTCGCTAAGCTTCATTCCCCTTAGCTTTGACTTTATGTATGATATCGATTTCGGGAAGCTGGCTGCCGAAAGCTCTACTTGAGCCCCTTCCTTAAGCTCAAGCTTGTTTACAATTTCGTCGAATATACCAACCTCTCCCCTATTCACGGCTTTGGTGCTCGTGTTGATAATAGCGACGCAGTCCTTTCTCCCGCTTTGTATGAGGACCCTACCTAGGCTCCTCATTCCAAGTTCGGCGGCGTCATCTTCGTGCAGTACCGCTATCGACTTGTCTCCCGCGTTCATGCCCAGAATTTTTACCTTCAGCTTCATTCAAACCAGCCTATCCCCATTTTTCAATCGCCGCTTTCAGCTCTTTGTGGCTTTCAGCATACTTTCTAACTCCAGTATTTGACTTGGCTGCATAAAGAGCCTGCCTTGCCGCAGCGGCTCCCGCTTTCGTGCCCATGGGATTTCCGTGTATTCCTCCACCCATCTGTATCACGACGTCGTCGCCGAAAATTTCTAGCTCCTTCTTTATCATAGACGGGTGCAGCCCTCCAGATGCCACTGGCATGACTTTCTTCACTCCGTGCATTTTGCACTTTAGCGCATTAAGGTTCTCCAAAACTTCCTCCCTGCTCTCGGACATCTTTCCCACGCCGGTTCCGACATGGAGCTGGTCGACGCCCGACACTCTGGCGAGTTTCGCTATAACTTTCATTGATATCCCGTGCTTTGCGTTCTTTGTTATCGCAGCGTGCATAGCGCGGTGCCCGTGTATTACTAGTCCAAAAGAGTGCTCCCTCAGCGTCTGGAGTCCGGACCATCCTACGGTCAGAATATCAACCATAACGTATCTCCCTCCCTGTTCTTTGACGTATTTAACCCTCCTTATCATTTCGTCTGTCTCAGCTGTGACATTAGGCATGTACACCTTGGTTTCCCTGGTCTTCCTTTCTGCCAGGTCCCTCATACGAATGGTCTCTTTCACCCTTTTGTAGAAGGAGTTGAACCCTTGGTTAGAAAGGTTCTCGTCGTCCTTGACAATGTCGCACCCCCCAATCCACGCGTCGTACGCCACTTTTGAATGGTGCGATGTGTTGAGCCCGAGCTTAGGCTTTATTATTGTCCCTATCAGGGGTCTGCCCTCAATTCCGAGCATTTTTCTTATGCCGTCTATTCCGTATCTCGGCCCTCCGAAGCTTTCCGCAAGCTTTTTCGGAAGGTGCACATCCTCCAGTCTCAGGTTCTTCAACTCTTTGAGCCCGAAGACGTTTCCAGCAACGCTGCTAAGTATGTTTGCCATATTTCCGTGCTCGAAAAGCTTCTCCGGATAAGCAACCTTAATTTCATGGCCCACGCCCCTCTTTTTGGTCTCGAACACAACTGCTGCGAGCCTTTCTACATATTTGTGCATGGTCTTCAGGTCGGTCCATGTTCCAATCGAGCTTTCTGCTGCAACTCCTCCTGCAGCGTATTTTATTCCAACATTGTTAGGTTCAACGTAAAAAGTGCATACCACTTCGCTGCTCTTTGGTTTGTATTTGGCGTCGACAAAATCTTCATATTTCATTTGTACAACCTCCTGATTTTTGCGGGCGTGTAAACTCCCTTTTCCGTTATTATGGACTTTATGAGCTTAAAGTCGACAAGGTCGAATGCAGGATTTCTGATTTTCACACCTTTTAGCTTGCCTCGGGTGGATATTTCCTTCCTAATCTCCTCGGCCGGCCTCTCTTCTATGTAAAACTTTTTCCTCTTGTCGATTTTCAAAGTGCTGCCCACCACATACAATGGTTTGTTGAACTCCCTTGCAGCGAGCGCGACATTGATAGTTCCAGTCTTGTTCACAATTCCCAGCGGTTTTACAATCCTTATTGCGTCTGTGCCAACAACAACGCAGTCGGCGTCCTTCATAAAATGCCCTACCGCGTTGTCTGTTATCAGAGTTACCGGTATCCTGGCCCTGGCAAGCTCCTTCGCAGTTTTCACCCCCTGCTCTAAGGGGTCGGTCTCGGTTGCTATAACAGATACTTTCTTTCCGTCCTTCCTGGCTTGCTTTATTACAGAAAGAGCTTCGCCCGAGTGGCAGTGAGTCATTATCACAGATCCCTTCTTTATTAATTTGCTGCCGTTTTTTGCTATCTTTTTTGTAGAAGACTCCATCTGGTTAAGCAACTTGTCTATAGAATTTATGCTCCTATTTTTCTTTATTTCATCTATGCAGTTATGCAAGACCACTGCTGTCGGCCTGGCGTCTTCAAGTATCTTCGCAGCCACTTCGAACTTTAGTCCGAATCCGTGCCTTTTGCAGAACTTCTTGAGGAATTTTAGCGAGTGTACCGCTATCTGCTTCGCGCCCTGAACTTTTACGGACTTTATGTCGTCAACTACCGATTGCAAATCCTGCTTCATAAGACAGATTTCGCTTTCCTAGCACTTTAAATTTCCTTTAGTTTGTATTTTTCCATTTCAGTCTTCGCATACTCTATCATTTTCAGTGAAAATCTCAGCGTCTCCTTGTACAGGTAGTTGTTCGCGTACTTGTCTGCTATTAAATGCGCTATGCTTGAAACCAGACCCTCGTACCCGTCTTCGAAAATTCCAATCAGGCCGGCCGATATCGGGTCGTGGTTGAGGGACCTGTGCCCCCTCCCGAGCTCTTTTACCGGATAGTCTATGGCAGCGTGAGTCTTTTCGCATCTGTCGCCAAGCAGCAACTCTGATATTTTCATATGGGTGTATCTGTCTGGCATAGTTGTTATTCGTGAGATTCTTCAAATCAAAACTTTCCACTACTGCCTGTGGTATTCGTAATGCTTAAATAAGGTCGAATTTAGTTCTGGAATATGGCTAGCGCAGGCATCTTTGAGAAAAGAAGAAAATCCATGGTCGAACGTCTTGAAGACCACGGTTACCTCAAGGGGCAGTTCGCAGTCAAAGCTATGCTTAAGGTTCCCAGAGAGGATTTTGTTCCTACTGAACATAGAAATGGGGCATACGAGGATGTGCCTATTCCAATACCTTCTGATGGAACGATATCTGCGCCGCACATGCATGCGATATACATTTCCGAATCCGGCTTACGTCCTGGCGACAAAGTGCTCGAAGTGGGTGCTGGTTCTGGCATACTGCTTGCATACGCCAAGGAAATTGTGGGGCAGAAAGGCGGTGTAGTGGGGCTTGAAATGAGCCCGGAATTGTATCTTTTCGCAAAGAAAAATCTGGAAAAAGCGGGCTATGAAAAAAAAGTGAAGGTTGTTCTAACAGACGGTTCGCTGAAAGTCGACAAAAAGTTCGACAAGATATTTGTAAGCGCGGCTTCTCCCGATATACCGAAATGCCTAGTAGACTCGCTTCTTCCCAACGGATGCATGCTGGTGCCTGTGGGAAGCCAGTACGGCGAGCAGGAACTTGTAATGATACGAAAGGACAAAAACGGCAAAGCGATGATGAAAAACCTAGGTCCTGTTATGTTCGTTCCGTTAAGGGGCGAGAGCGGATTTTAAAAGTGGGGTCGCAGGGATTTGAACCCCGATCATCTGGTTTCTTCCTATCATCTTGGAATCAAAGCTCCATGAAATAATCTGGAGCCAGGTGTCCTGCCAGGTTGAACGACGACCCCGTTTGATTACTATTCTTTTGTCCTGTGTTTTTATAGCTTTTTATTGAAACATTGGTAATACCCAATCCGCTCCTGACAGGTATAGCGCAGCAAGGAGCAGCGGAATGTGGATGAAATATATGAGAAGCGAGTACCTTCCTAAGAACTGGAATATTGATGTGAATTTGTTGCCGTTCCAATTTAGGCCGAACATTCTCTTGCCATTCGGATAAAGGTTGCTTCCTATATGCGCGCCTATTAGCATCACACCCAGCCACGGGAATATCGGAAAGAAGTCGAATGTGGTAAACCCTTCTTCAACCAACCCCATCCAGAAAAGGTATCCTACGTCAATTCTTACAGACATAAGCGCGATTCCAATTAGTATAGCGCCTACTCCTACAAACAATACCGCGTCGCTCTTCGCGTATTTCATTAATGGATAAACTAGCACTGAAGACATCGCAAAAAAGTGTAGGACGCCGAATACTATGTAGCCGCTTTCCAGAAAAATGAAGCTGGCTGCGGTGACCAGACACGCGAGGACAGCGAGCTTCGCTCCTCTTTTGAGGAACTTTGCTATTCCGCCTCCTTTCGAGTAGCTGATTGAAAGTGACATTCCGGATATGATTATGAATGTGGACGATGCTAAAAAAGCCAGCCACCTGAAAGGAACATCGGGAAAATAAAATCCGAATATTGCATGGTATGCAATCATCAGGACTACTGCAACTCCCCTCAGAAAATCTATTTCCCAGTATCGCATATGGTCATTCTTTCTCCAGTATTCTGACTTCGCACTTGGCCATGGACTTGAACTTTATCGCATCATCCCTAGTTCCCACGAACCCGCCGTAGTGCATGGGAACTGCTATTTTAGGCACGATTCTGTTAACGGCCTTTGCCGCTTCTGCCGGAGTCATAACATAAGACCCGGAAACAGGAACAAATGCAATGTCCACATCCTTCACCCTGCTGGCCATTCCAGGAATTTCATCAGTGTCGCCTGCATGATATATTTTCACACCGTCAACTGTTATTACAAATCCGAGATTGTTTCCTGATTCCGGATGATATGGAACATTAGGCGATCTGAATTTGTTCACATTATATGCTGGCACAGCTTCCACCTTTACATCGCCGATAGAGTAAGCCTTTCCTGGAACCATCAGAAGAAACTGTGCGTTCACTCCTCTAAGCTTCTCCTTTACAGAAGCTGTTGTTACTATCACAGTCTTCGGATCTGCTATCTTCCTTACGTCCTCGATGCTGCAATGGTCGTAGTGTTCGTGCGTTATGAATATTATGTTGGCCGGCTCTATCTTCGATATCTGGTACGGGTCTATGTACAGGACCTTTCCGTCGGCTATTCTGAACGCCGAGTTACCCAGCCAGCTTATCTTCAGACCTTTGTATTCTAAGATGAAAGCACCTAATCCTTAATTGGGATGTGAGAAATAAAAGATAGAGCCTCAGGCGAGAGTTGAACTCGCGACCTTCCGCTTACAAGGCGGGTGCTCTGCCAACTGAGCTACTGAGGCGTACTAATAAGATTTGTTCTGTTAAATGATTTAAATATCTTTTTTCGTCTTAAGAATATGCAAATTCCGAAAGAGACTCTGGCCAGGTTCGAGAAGGCTGGCTACAGGATAGTCGGCAACCATTCCGGAGTTTCAATATGCCACTGGACAAAGGAAAGCCTGCGCACTGGAAGGGTGTGCTACAAGGAGCAGTGGTACAGCATAAAGTCGCACCGCTGCCTCGAGATGTCGCCTTCTATAGCGTGGTGCAACCACCAGTGCAGGTTCTGCTGGAGGCCTTTCAAATGCAGTGCATGCGGCGAGCCCGGTTCGGACGAGCCTGCTGACATAATAGATGGCTGCATAGAGGCGCGCAAATCCCTTCTCACAGGTTTCGGAGGCAGGGATGGTACTGATAGGAAGAAGTTTGAGGAAGCCATGAAGCCGACGAGCGCTGCAATAAGCCTGGCCGGCGAGCCAACGCTTTATCCAAGGATAGGAGAGCTGATAGCGGAATTCAACAGGCGCAGAATGACAAGTTTCCTAGTAACCAACGGGACCATGCCGGATAGGTTAAATTCGCTTTCTTCAGAACCTACAAACCTATACGTTAGCCTGTGCGCTCCAGACAGGGAGACTTATCTTAGGGTAAACCGCCCGCTAATCAAAGATGGATGGGAACGGCTGAATCGCACATTGGAGATTATGCGAAGCTTCAATTGCAGAAAGGTGCTTAGGCTGACACTGGTAAAGGGCCTGAACATGCATTCTGTGGAGGAGTATGCCAGATTGGTGAATAAAGCGTCTCCTGACATAATTGAGCCGAAAGGATACAGCTGGGTGGGTGATTCGAGGGAGAGACTAGGAGAAGAAAACGTGCCTTCAATGAACGAGATGCGAGATTTTTCTTCAAAACTATCCGAACTTTCAGGTTATAGAATAGAAGCTGAGAACGAACCAAGCAAGGTGCTTCTTTTAAAACGTTGAATCCAGAATACAAATAGAGTGAGTGAATGGGAAAGAAACAAGACCAAGATGTTTCAAAAGAACAGATGGAAATATCCAGGATAAAAGTACCTAGGAACGGGGAGATTCTAGCTGTTATAGAAATCATGCTTGGGTCGGACAGAATCAGGGCTGTATGCGCGGATGGAAACACGCGCGTGTGCAGGATACCCGGCAGGTTGAGGAAGAGAGTGTGGATGAGGCCCGGCGACCTTATACTGGTTAAGCCATGGGTTGTTCAGAGTAACGAGAGAGCGGATGTTGTCTACCGATACACAGGCACGCAGGCAAACTGGCTGAAAAGGAAGGGATATGTGGATAACATAAGCCTGGAATAGATTCTGATATAATAATCCCAAAACCGAATTTGAGATTATGATAGATTTTGTAGGCATACCCGAAGTGCGCCTGAAGAAGCTCAGAAGGAGCAGGAAGGATATCGAGCAGCTGGAGGAGCTGTCAGAGGCTAAGATATCGATTAGGGACAGCGTGGAGATAGATTGCGAAGATCCGCTAAAGATGCTAGCATTGAAGAATGTCTTAAAGGCTTTCGGTCGTGGATTCGACATGGAAGACGCTCTTTACCTTTTGGACGACTCTTACGAGCTTTCTATAATAGAAGTCAGCGAGTTCGCCAAATCACCGAACAGAATAAGCGAGATAAAAGGCAGGGTGATAGGCAGGGCTGGGAAGACGAAAAATATAATCGAGAAGTTCACTGGAGTGAAAATTTCTATATACGGTAAGACGATATCAATAATAGGTCTGTGGGAGAATGTGCAGCTCGCCAACAATGCTGTGTGCATGCTGCTGGAAGGAAGCAAACATGGCGTGGTGTACAAGTTCCTAGAGGAAAATATAAAGAGAATGAGCACCAATTAAGATGAAACAGATGCTGGTGATCTTGCTTGGCTGAAAAAAACATGAGCGCAGAGGACATTGCGAAAACGATGAAGCAGATAAGCATATCCGAATTCTTCGAGAAGAACAGGCACCTTCTGGGGTACGAGAACTCGACAAAGGCTTTGATAACTATTATAAAGGAGGCTGTGGACAACAGCCTCGACGCGAGCGAAGAAGCCGGTATACTGCCTGACATAACAGTGACTGTGAAGCAGACGGGTGTCGACAGGTTCAAGCTCGGCATAGAGGACAAGGGCCCGGGCATAGTCGAGTCGAAGATACCTCTGGCGTTCGGAAAGATGCTTTTCGGATCAAAGTTCCACAGGCTCAAGCAGTCTAGGGGAACGCAGGGCATAGGAATAAGCGGAGCAATACTATATTCTCAGCTAACCACGGGCAAAAGCGCGAAGATAGCTGCGAGCACAGGCGGAGCAATACACGAGTTCGACATGATGGTCGACACAGTCAGGAACGAGCCGAACATACTGTCTCATACGACCAGCCCGAACAAGGACAAGTGGCACGGAATAAAAATTGAGATGGAGGCAGAGGGAAACTATGTCGAAAGGCAGCAGTCGATACCTGAATATTTGAAGCAGACCGCAATCGCGAACCCTTACGCTCACATAGTGTACAACGGTCCCAATGGAACTACAAAGTTCGACCGCACCACAAACGTGCTGCCGCCCCAGCCGAAGGAGATAAAGCCACATCCTTACGGAATAGAAATCGGAATACTAAGGAGAATGCTTGCTTCCACAGGTTCGAAGAACATTCGATCCTTCCTGATGAACGACTTCAGCAGAGTTGGCGCAGGATCGGTAGACCAGATATTGAAGTTGTCGAAGATAGAGCCCGAGAGGAAGCCTGCCACTCTTGACACAGACGAAACAGACAGGCTTCACAAGTCTATGCAGATGGTAAAGCTCATAGCGCCTCCGACAAACTGCCTCTCCCCTCTAACAGAGCAGCTGATAGAGAGCGGTCTGAAAAAGGAGCTGAACGCAGAATATTATGTCGCTGTGACCAGGCCACCTACGGTGTACAGGGGAAATCCGTTCCAGGTGGAAGTCGGACTGGCTTACGGAGGAGAGCTTAATCCCAATTCGGTCGCTTATCTCATGAGGTTTGCGAACAAGGTCCCTCTGTTGTACCATCAGAGCGACTGCGCTATAACTGAGGCAGTCGAAGAAGTCGACTGGAGGAGGTACGGATTGCAACAACCGTCTGGAAGCATCCCGACCGGACCTATAGCGATTCTTGTACATTTTGCGTCTGTCTGGGTTCCTTTCACTTCTGAAGGAAAGCAGGCAATCGCCAAGTATCCTGTTATAAACAAGGAGATAAAGCTGGCTCTTCAGGACGCCGGAAGACAGCTCTCAAATTTCGTGAGGAAAAAAAGAAAAGCGCAGGCCAACCAGATGAGAAAGAGCCTTTTCGAAAGATACATACCCGAGGTGGCCGGGTCGCTCAGCAAGCTGTCCGGATTGGACAAACAGAAAATAATCGACAATTTAGAAAAGACTCTGAAAGAAGGGAAGGTTGAAATGATGGACGAGGTGGAGAAAGATGTCAAAGAAGGGAGCTAAGGAAAAACTGGCTGATTTAGGCAGGGAAGTTGCGAAGGAAATAGAGAAGAGGCAGAACCCGAAGATAGAGATACCGATAAGGTCTTTATCGAACGTCGTGTACGACGAGAACGCTGGCTCTCTCAAGCTCGGGGACAAGACAGCCAAAAGGTACTTTTTCAACGTGGCTCATGCCAAAAAGTTCATGCAAACAATGATGGTCGCATCTTTCTCAAAGGACTTGCTGGACGAGAAGATACACACGAGCCTGAGGGACATGTACTACAACCTCAAGCGCACGCTGCCGAACTCCAGCGAGAACACGTTCAACGAGCAGAGCGACAGCGATCCGATAGTGGTCGATATAGAAGTAATGCTTGACATACTGAGGGAGCAGATGCACCTGAGCGCGGACGTTAGGGGAAGGGTTGTTGGTAACGTTTCCATAGTGGACAGGGGCGACGCTGTCGACTGGAACAAACTGGGAAGCGGAGGATGGGCGATACCGAGCAATGTGGAAGAGATAGAGTTCACAAAGGCGAAGGCAAAGTACATACTTGTGATAGAGAAGAACGCAGCTTTTGAGAGACTTCACGAGGATAAGTTCTGGCAGAAGCAGAACTGCGTCCTTGTCACAACGCAAGGTCAGGCTGCGAGGGGATGCCGCAGGCTGATACAGAGGCTGTCCACTGAGTACGACCTTCCTGTGTACGTGTTCTGCGATTCCGATCCTTATGGATGGTACATATATTCTGTGATAAAGTTCGGGTCAATGTCGCTTGCCCACGTGTCAGACAGGCTTGGCACTCCTCGTGCGAGGTATCTGGGATTGACAGTTTCCGACATAGAAAGGTTCGGCTTGGACAATTTCACAATCGCCGCAAAGGACGTGGACATCAAGAGGGCGAAGGACATGATGAAGTACGACTGGTTCAAGGCGCCAGAGTGGCAGAACGAGCTGAAGCTGCTCATAAAGAGCAAGAAGAAGGCAGAGTTGGAGGCGCTGTCAGGAAGGGGGTTGCGGTTCATGACCGAAAAGTACCTGCCGGACAAGATAAAGAACCAGGAATTCCTGCCGTAAACCAATGCTTAAGAAATTCGGTCTTCAATAGAGTTTTATGGGTTCTTCAAAAGACTGCGCGATAATACCCGCTTACAACGAGGGGCGCACAATATCCGAGGTCGTGAGCATAGTCAAGAAAGCAGGCATACTCCCGTTAGTGGTGGACGACAACTCTTCAGATGACACGTCCAAGCTTGCAAAGGATGCGGGTGCCATAGTGCTGAGGCAGTTTGTAAACCTGGGAAAGGGTGAAGCCATAAAAAAAGGGATAGAATATGCGTTCGAAAAGCTTCCGGAAATGGAGAACTTTGTTTTCATAGACGCTGACATGCAGTACGATCCCAGAGACTCGTCTGATGTGCTAAAACCTCTGAAAGATGGGGATGCAGATTTGGTTATGGGTTATCGCGACTGGTCGTCCGTTCCTTTCAGACACATGCTCGGGAACATGATGTGGAGGCTGCCTTTCAACATACTATTTGGAACCAGATTCAAGGACACAAACTGCGGGTTGATGGCCATGAACAAGACTGCTGCTAAAAATCTTAAGAAAGCGCTTCATGGAGGATACATAATAGAGAACGCCATACTCGCAGAGGCGGTCAGGCAGAAGATGAGAGTCTTGCAGGTCCCGGTAAAGGTAAAGTACAACCACAGGAGCGAGGTCGGACGCGGTGTCAGAATGGTGGGTGGGATATTCCTTTTCATAGTTTCCGAAGGTTTGAAATATAGGCTCGGCAAGCGATGATTTATATTTAAAAGCCAGCAAATCAGATTAGAATGATTATGGGACAATAGCTCAGCCTGGGAGAGCACACGGCTGAAGACCGTGGTGTCGCGTGTTCAAATCACGCTTGTCCCACTGGAATTCGATATGACAGAGATTGAAGGCGAGCTGCTCGAGAACAGGGTCGTGATATGGGACCCGTCGGCAGTTTCGATGTACGACGAAAACGGCTACGGAAAGCCGATTCCGGACACCAAGCCAGACAGGCTTGAACTGGAAGTAGTCGAAGCTCTATACCTATTGGAAAGGGAGAAGATATCGGTATTTTCCAAGAAAACCGGAAGGAAAAAAACTATAAAGTTCAGCGAGCTGATGTCTTTTGCAGTCGAGACAATACCGCAGTTCCACGCGCAGTATTATGTTTATAGGGACCTCAGGGAGAGGGGATATCTGGTGAAGACAGGTTTCAAGTTCGGCACGCATTTCAGGGTGTACGACAGGGGCATAAAGCTCAAGCGCGGTCCGAAGGCGTCCAACGAGCATACAAAGTGGATAGTGCATGCTGTGGCAGAGGAAGCGGCATTCTCGCTTCCGGAGTTCTCAAGAGCGGTCAGGCTGGCTCACAACATACGCGCAACAATGCTTTGGGCTGTTGTGGACAAGGAGTCTGACGTCACATACTATCTGGCGCAGAGAATAACGCCTTGAGCAATGCTTAAAAAGTTTCGATTATAACGTGATTAAATGGGAAACATAAAAACGACTTTCATCAAGAGGATAGCCAGGACGCTCATGGAAGATAACAAGGGCAAGTTCAGCAAAGACTACAACAAGAACAAGGAGGCCATGAAGGGCCTGATATACGTAAAGTCCAAGGTCATGAGGAACAAGATTGCCGGCTGCATATCCAAGAAAATGTGATTTCTTGAAATAGGCAACGCTTTAATTTCTAGAAAAGACAATTAGAAATTGGGCAATGCGTGCCTGTAGGTGTTTGATTGGCTGCTGTACCTAAAATAGATGAGTTTGCATTCGTCCTTTTAGCAGGTCTGATATTCATAATAATAATGGTCTACATGTGGACTGTGCCCACTCAAGGGCCTCCTGTTGTAAAAGACAGCCATTTTGACCTTAGCTCGGCAAGCGGAGTTTCAAAGACATTCGAGTTTCAGGTGACATCGTCAGGCGGAATTAACGGCGTAAACCTAACCGCTTCCGGAGATGTCGGAAAATGGATAACATTCGACAAGAACAATTTTAACGTGGCTCCGGGGTCTCCAACCACGGTCAAAGCCACAATAAAGGTTCCTGCGTGGACTCCTGAAGGCGTGTACAACGGCCGGGTAAGCGTTACAGGCGCCGGGGGTTCGGACAGCTTTTCAATAGCTCTTACAATATCCGAGCAGAGCACGCAAATCCTGAAAAGGCCTGTGTATCTTGGCGATTTTGAAGTCAGCTACAACAAGGGCTCAGAAGTGATAAGCTCCAAAGAGTCATTCACGGTTTCCAACAACATGTTCTCTTCCGAGTCTGTCACGCTTTCAAGTCTGATTGAAGAGGACAAGCTTCCCATAGTGAGTGGCGGAAACATATACATGCTTGTGTCGGACAGCAACATGGCGGGCGATCTTGTAGTATTCTTCAACGAAGAGCAGGTATACAGCGGCAGGGTCAGCGAAGGGCAGATACTTTTGGATTTGGACAATTATACCATGTCAAAGTCTAACACACTTACAGTCTCCGCAGGGTCTCCGGGAGTTCAGTTCTGGCTTACTCCTTTCTATGATATAGATGTTCTCGAGTTCAGCGTCGACTATGACGGATCTTTCTCGAAGACATTCAGCGTGAACATGTCAAAAGACGAAGTCGAGAATTTCAAGGCATTCGATTTGTTCTTCAGGGTAAGAGAGTACAGCAAGCCTCTGCCTGACATGATGATAAAGATTAACAATCAGATAGTTTACTGGGAGTCTCCCCCTCTGGGATTATTCGACGACGTCCTTAGCGAGGACATGTTCGGTAATCCGATATACCTGCAGGAAGGGAACAACGAGATAACTTTCATGTTCGAGCAGGATGCGTATTACGAGCTTTCAGATACGATGCTTACAATAGAGTACTATTCCTAGACGAAAGCCAGAAGGCTGATAAAGTCCCTTATTCCGGTCGCTGCCCCTAGTATTCCTATTATGATTTTGATGTAAGTGTTGAACTCCTTGTCATTTGAGAATCTGTCTATAGCGACAAGCGTTGATATTATGACAAGAGCTTTAAGAGGTATGAACGATATCGGACCTAGGGAGTTGATGAACACATTCGGCAGAACATGCTGCTCCAAATATCCGAAAAAGTGAAGTGAGACAAATGTGGTAGTAGCGTCGAACATGTGCAGCAAAGTGACTATCTTGTTCTCAGCAGCCCATCTAAGTCTCTTTGTTCCTATAACAAGCACCCATGGTGAAATGAAAGCTGCGACAAGCAGACCTCCGTATATGTTCTGAACAATCACGTGAGACAGCACGAAAGGCAGTGTGAAAATACCTATAATGAAGCAGGTTTTGTAGTAGCTAACTCCCATTTTCCTCTGAAGAACGTAAGAAATCATCAGTGCTGATATAGTTATTCCAGCCACGAAAACGTATATTCCAGGTGTTACGAAAAAATACGAGTCTACTATGCCCGCGTCTTGAAGCACCCTGAGCGCAGAACCCAGCGCCACGTACGGGGACACTGCGACAGCCAGATTCCTGTTTATTCCTATTTTCAGCCTCTTCAAAACTCTGTATACCGCGTATGCGGCGCCGACCAGAAGAAGCGCGTACAGCAGAGTTTTCGGAACGTCGTATCCGCTCTGCTTGGGTGAAAGAAAGTATTCCAGGATGTTTTCTGGAATGGATTTTAGGATGTCGCCCATTGTAAAATTAATATCCATCCAAGTTTAAAAGTTAAGTAATGAAAAAGCTGTTTTTGGTAATCGCGCTAGTAGTTGTTGTGGCCGTGTCCGGGTGTACCAATCCCCAAACTAGCGGCGAGATAAAGTACGGGAATGACATTTTGACTGTGGGAGAGTTTTACGTCTCGGACAGGACTCCTTACGAAGGCGAGACTGTTGTGATGGAGATGATTCTGCAGAACAATGGAGAATACACCATCCCAAATTCTGAGATAAATTTCAAGACCCCGGGGTTCGAAATACTGGAAATTTCCTGCGACGGATCAAATAATTACATTATCGGAGACCAGAACGACGCTAAATGTAAATTCAGCGGCGATAGCAAGATAGAATCTCTTGATTACAGGAGGGTAATCCTGAAAATGAGGGTCAAGGACATAGGCATACTCACGGAAAAGGTCTACACTGTCAACTACAATATAAAATACGACTATTCGGGGTTCAGGAGCATGAACATACCGATAATAGATGGGGTCACAGTGAAAACGCCATCTTCCAAATATTCTCAGAGCGCAGAGACATACGGGCCGATAAAGCTGTCTTTTGAACTGCCCGAAACCGGTCAGACAACAGAGGACGGCAAGACAATATACCAGTACTGGGGAGTCAGAAACAACCCTTTCAAGGTGAAGTTCATGTTCAGGCATGTTGGAAGCTCTAGCATAGGCGAGATAAAGGATCCGGTGATTGAGAAAGGCGATGTGGTCTTAGATTCAAGGGGTTCTCTCAAAATAGCCAGCTTTGGTGGATCGAACTTTTATTGCAACTTTGAAGAAAAATCGGGCGCTCTTTCTTCAACAAAAGAAATAGAGTTGCCTGGCGAGCTAGTGTGCAGTTTCCAGTCGACCCAGTCTTGGGACACCGATTCCAACCCAGAGACATACGCTTCTCTATGGGTGTCTTACGACTACACTTACGAGTATTCCAGGTCATACGATTTCACAATAGAACCGAATCCAACCTCATCGCATGACGATTACGCCAGCGAGTCTGCGCCAAGCTCCGACGAAACAGCTAAATCCAAGCCGATTTTTGGCGAGCAGACTAAATCTCCATGAGAACTAGAATTTATATACAAACGAGACTAATTTAATAAAAGGTAAGACTTGTGACAAAAAAACATATAGTCGCCCTATTGATGTTGGTGGCTCTTGTAGTGGCTGTTTCAGGTTGTACAGACAACAGTGGAACATCCGGATCAGCTTCGGGCGTGATTATAAAGAGCTTTTCGCCAGACATATCTGAAATATTCTCAGGCGACGATGTTACATTTTCATTGAGCGTGGAGAACATAGGCGAGGGAAACGCCAGAAACGTCCATGCCAAAATTTTCGGACTTGGAACCGACTGGGCTAGAAATGACGATGTAGACAAATCCATAGGTTTCTTGGAGAAAAGGCAGTCTGACATTGATGCGCCTGGCGGGACTGGAGACATACAGTGGAGCGTGACTTCTCCTGCGAACTTGAAAGTGGACAATACTTATACAGCTGGAGTGAGGTTGTATTACGACTATACGACCACAGCCATGGCCAGCGTTAAGATATACAACAATGAATACATACAGAGCAACCCAACCGAGGCTCAGTCGATAATGTCCTCTTCCGGAGTAGCTACCTTTGCAGTAACTGACGCTCCGGTTACAATAACTCTGAAAGGTTTGGCAAGGCCTCTGATATACAGGGGAGACGGACAGATGGGTTCAATAACTATAACACTAAGCAACATCGGTCAGGGCAAACCATATCACTCTTCAGAAGATGACATGACAGTCACAATTTCCAAAGTATCGGTAAATAACCAGCCATGCACTGCCAACTTGGATGGAACTACTGCGAAATTGCCTAGAGCTGGCGAAAAGTCTCTGACTTGCCAGTTTACGCTGCCTGCAATAGATTCCTATTCCACACTGCCTGTAGAGGTGCAGCTAGAGTATACCTATTTTATGGACAGCAGCGCTAGCATAAGCGTGCTAAAGTCGCTGTATGACAGCGAAGACTACGGATATTCTACAACGGAAATAACGACTCCTTAGAAGAACTAGTGGGCCTGCGCGGAATCGGACCACGTTCTCCACCGTTCCCAGAAATCCTGTGAGGGTGGCGTCCTACCAGTAGACTACAGGCCCATGAATAACTGATTTGTCTTTATCTCTTAAAATCTTTTAGGCTCTTCTGTTCTTTAGCTTTCTTCGATTGCCTTTCAACCAGCGCAGAATAGTCTTTGTCCGAAAAAGCAGGCACGCCGTAAACCCCGTCGTATCCGGGTATGTACCTGACGCTACCCTCTCTTACTTTGACTATCGCGTCTGCGATATCATCGCCCGCAGCTTTTGCCAGCTCTTCTTTTGAAGCGTTGAGAAGTACATTGAACTCGCTTCCGAACTTGGATATGAGCGCATCCTGTTTACCTATAACAGGATTGGAGTATAGCCTGTTCGCTCCAGTGACAGCTGATATTATCTCGTACAAAGGCAGAAGCGACTTGAAGGGTATCCGGCCTTTTGGTTTGTGTCCTTCCGGGCGTTCGGCAAGCTTTTCCACCCTTTGCATAACACCGACAGTCAGTTTGCGTTTGCACACAGGGCAGATGTTTCCTGTACGCTCAGCCTCTTCTGGAGACATGCTGATTCCGCAGCTCCTGTGCCCTGTGAAATGGTACTTCCCGTACGAAGGCTCCACCTCTATTGTGAACTTGAACCTCTTCGGATCGTTTTTCACAATAGCCGAGTTCAAGTTGCTGTAATTAAGCTCGCTGAGCTCGAACACGTTCGCCTCCCGTCCTATCCTCCATACCCACGGGCTGTGAGAGTCCGAGTTGCTAAGAAGCGCGAACTTGTCCAGGCTTGGAACCCGCCAGTTCATGGCAGGGTCGCTGCTCATTCCTGTCTCGATTGCATGTATGTGCTTGGTCTGGTCTAGGTAGCAATCCTCTACTCTGTCAAAACCAGAGAACTCCCCAATGACTCCGAACCAGCTAGTCCACGCGTGGGCAGGATAAACCAGTATTTTCTTGGATATTGACATGAGCTTCTCCACGAGCTCGGGAGATGTTATTCCAGTGAGTATGGGCCTGCCGTCCGAATTCAGCTTTCCGTAGCTTCCTATCGCTTCTATTATCTGCTCTACGATGTCAAAGCTGGGCGCATGCAATACATGGTGGACTTTCCTGGTTTTCCTATCCTGAGTGTATATTGTGGAAAGCTCGCCTGTGAGCATCCAGTTCATGCCGCCGAATTCGAATATTCCCTCTCCAGACTCGTTGTCCGCCAGCTTTTTCTTTATCTCGGTCAGCCAGCCTTTGTGGGTAAAATCCCCGGTTCCTAAAAGGTCAAGTCCCTTCAGCCTGCCGTTCCTTGCAAGCTCTTCCAGAGTCATGCTTCCGCTCGTTGCGCGGCTGAACTTGGAGTGTATGTGGAAGTCTGCAATAACATTCATGTGATCACACGCTAGTTTTGAAAGGGGCATGCAGTCTAGATAATATTGCGGACGAGTCGGATTTATACAATTGGCATCAGCTGGCTCAAAATTCCGGAAGGTATGAACAGCAATATGGCAAAAGCCACCATCACTATCCATATTGTGGTGTTCCAGTAGAATACGTTGCTGCCGTCAAGCGGCTTTATTGGTATGAGGTTGAACAGCGCTATCCAGAGGTTTATCGACGCTATGTACCCCAGAGCCCCGTCGAGCGTGAACCCTGCAAGGAACTTGAACAAAAGCGCGAAAGCTAGATTGACTGCGGGGCCGGATGCCGATATAAGACCAATCTCCCTCATAGTAGCCTTTTTCGATTTCATCCCCCATCTTCCGAAGCTGTACGTGCTTATCACAACAGCGCCTATTGCTATTATTTTCACTCCCATGAGCATCATTAGAAGCGCGAACAGCAGTCCTGGAATCCAGAGCTTGTAGACAGCGTGGCACCTCAGCTTTCTTGCAACGAACCTGTGCGCCATCTCGTGTAAGAGGAACGCTGTGACAACTGCTGCAAAAGCCAGCGGCAACGCTCCAAGCGTGTTTGCAGGAACGGACGAGTCGTATGCAAAAACAAGGGTGGTTACAAGGACCGATATTGCAAGAGCCGCTATTTCGTTGGACTCGAGAAATGTTCTGGCTTTCAAAAGCACGTTTCCCATTTCGCCCATAGTTAGATTTACTCTATGAAATATTTTAATGCCTCGCCTATGTTCGACGCTTCTCTCACTTCTATGCCAGCGCTTTCGGAAACATTGACATACTGTGACACATATTCGGTTGAGCAGTACGTTATTGGTCCAACGTCCTTGCAGGACTTTTGCTGCACATTCACCTTCTCGACAGCCTGGCCCTTTGGAACTATGAACAACGACGCGCCAACATCCTTTGCCGCTTCTGCCTTCTCGGAGATTCCTCCGACCCATCCTATGCTACCGTCTGATTCTATCGTGCCTGTTATCATAACATCTGGGTCAAGCTTCTGGTTGTATATTGCAGATATTGTAGCAACAGCCAGGGCAGCCCCCGCAGAAGGTCCCTCTATGAGGTATGCTTCGGTTTCTATGGAGTACATCAAGTCTGTCTTTGAAAGATCGGCGCTGGTATAGTTTTCAGCGACTTGCTTTGCTTTCTGTATGGAGTACTGGGTATCCACCCAGAAAAGCAGCTGGTTTATGTCTACAAGTGTCCTTCCGCTACCTTCGCTAGACGCGACTATGAGCTTTGTTACAACTCCATTCCCGTTCTCGTCGACAGCTGGCACCTTTATTTCTGCGGAACCGTATTCTGCAGATTCTGGCATGTCGATGTATTCGCTTATGTTAGACATCGGCTCTGAAACTTCTCCCGACTCTATTACAGTCTCTGCGTTGTTAGACATCGCAAGCGAGAGAGCGACTATGATCAGAATTGCAGATGCTGACACTGCGATTGGGACTTTCATGAAACCATCTGCCTAATACATCAAGATAAATGCGCAGGCGACGCTCCTCAGATTGATGCGGAACCCCTGACTCGATTGTCCAAGTTCCTTTCTCCACCCTGCTAACCCTATAGCATCTATGCGACTGCTAACCCTTGCTGCATTCCTGCCCTGGGGGGTTCACAGGCGCGCAGACCGATAGGGACAAGGCTTCGCAGTCCGGAACATGGGTCGGACCAAAGGCACCGACCGCTCAAAGGCGTTCGGCTCGGGCATGAAGACCGTTTCCCGATGTAGGTGGGGCCTAACCACCCCCGCCTAGTCACCTGCAAATGAAACTATGCTCCAACAGTTTAAATAATATATGCATCAGACCACTGGAAAATACTAATTGAAGAACGTCGAATATTACTAATGAGCAATATGAAGTCCGGCGCCATAAAGCATCCTAAATTGAAGGTACAACCAAACATGAAGGACTATGAAAAGGCGCGAAAGTCTTTTGACTGGGAAGATGCGAAAAAAGAAGTCGTCTGGATGGGGGACCGCCTAAACATAGCGCACTCGATAATGGACTCTCATGCGCAGACTGATTTGAAGAACAAGGTCGCCCTGTATTGGGACAGCGATAATGAGAGCGGAGCTCTTACTTTCATGCAGATGTCCGAGCTTTCAAACAAGTTCGCGAATGTTTTGACTGACATTGGTGTGAAAAAAGGAGACCGCGTTTTCATGTTCCTTCCCAGAGTTCCCGAGATGTATGTGAGCTTCCTTGGAACATTGAAAACTGGCGCGGTAGCGGGAACGATGTTCGCCGCATTCGGACCAAACGGCATAAAGGAGAGGCTCAAGGACAGCGCGGCCAAGGTCGTTGTTACAAACAGCTCGCTAAAGCGCAGGCTTTACAAAGTAAAGAGCGAGCTTCCTGATCTCGAGCGCATAGTTGTTGTCGGAAAAAGCGAAGGCAAGGAAGTCAGCTATTCAAAGTCGATGTCATCCGCTTCCGATGTTTTCAAGGTCGCAAGGACAAAGCCTACGGACGACGCTTTCATGCTCTACACTTCCGGAACAACCGGCAGCTCTAAGGGAGTGGTTCACTCTCACATGGCTGTTGTTCACGAACACATGACGGCAAAGTGGGTGCTGGATTTGAGGAAAGACGATGTGTACTGGTGCACCGCCGATCCGGGATGGGTTACAGGAGTGGCCTATGGAATAATAGGATGCTGGTCTAACGGCGCGACCTCGGTCGCATACAACGGCAGGTTCGACCCGGAAAAATGGTATTCTATACTCGACAAGTACAATGTCAGCGTTTGGTACACTGCGCCCACTGCCATAAGGATGCTCATGGCAGCCGGAGACAGACTGGTTAAAAAGCACAATCTTAAAAATATCAGGCACATGTGCAGCGTGGGCGAGCCGCTTAATCCGGAAGCTGTCAGATGGGGAATGAAAGTTTTTGGAAAGCCTTTCCATGACACATGGTGGCAGACCGAGACAGGTGGGATAATGATATCGAACTATCCGTGCATGGACATAAAGCCGGGCTCGATGGGCAAGCCGTTTCCAGGCGTGGTTGCTGCAGTGGTCGATGAAAATGGTAAGCGTTTGAAAACTGGCGAGGAGGGAAACCTTGCTATAAAGCCCGGATGGCCGTCAATGATGAAGAAAGTCTGGAGACGTCCTGATAAATACAAATCTTTCTTTTCCCA
>CAYRDB010000001.1:0-7336 GCA_964423085.1 uncultured archaeon | reverse complement strand
TTGCCGGTCGGAGACACTTCAATGATGGAAACTTAGCGCTCGAACACCGAGCGATTTCTCAAAAAACTTAAATAATCAGCATGCTCTTTACAAACTAAGTACGGTTGGTTGAAATGATTGAAGAAGAAAATCACATCGAGTTCGACGACTGGGGAGACGACGAAGACGACGACGATTTCGTCTAGCCAGAGCATCTTTTTATTTTCTTCTTCTTAATTCTAGCATATGCTTACCGTCACCGAAGGCTCATTTCTTGTAAAATCCGCAAGATGCGCTATTGAGAAAGAGTTTCGCGGAGATATTGAAATTCCGTCTCCTCCAAAAAGCCTGCTAGGAAAGAGCAACGGCGTCTTTGTAACGCTTAAAAAATCTGGCGAGCTACGCGGATGCATAGGATTCATATCGCCTGTCCCGCTTTACAGTGGAGTTCAGGAAGCCGCGAAGGAAGCGGCTTTCAACGATCCCAGATTTGATCCTGTGACCGAAGATGAAGTTTCGGATTTGACAATAGAGGTTTCTGTAATGGGTGACAACGTACGTATTCCTAACAGGAAGTTGGATTCTGTTCTCGAAGAAATAGAGATAGGCAGGGACGGCCTTTTTGTGTCCGATGGGGTGTGCAGCGGGCTGCTTCTTCCGCAGGTTCCCGTCGAACAGGGTTGGAGCAAGGAGGAGTTCCTGCGAGGAATATGCGAAAAATCGGGAATACCCTACGAGTCGCTGACTGACAAGGGCACTTCGATATACAGGTTCAAATGCCAGGTTTTTTCAGAATCTTCTCCGAGCGGAAATGTGGAAATGAAAAATTTCAAAAGCAATCTTTTATAGCGAGCTTTCTACAAAATAAGATTAGGTGAACACAATGTTCGGAGCAACTTTGATTGACGTTGGAATAGCGTTCCTGGTGATAGTCGCTCTGGCGGAGTTCGCAAAAATAAGGAAGGTTTCCGAGAAAGGGTTCGGATGGCTTGCTGTGGCAGGAGTGTTCTTCCTGTTCGCTGGCACGATAAACTCGGTGGCGCTTCCGGGACTATATACTTACATAAGCGGGCTCTGGCTTGACACAATATTTTCCGTGGTCGGATGGATACTGGCCCTGGTAGGAACGCTGTTCATAGGATACGAGACGCTGCTTGAGCGCTGATTTTTTATTTTTCTATTTTTTTTTCTAAACTTTTACTTCCATGTCGTCTATTGTTGCTGTCGTGTTCTTGAAAATTTTTCTTGCAGAAGCTTCTGCTTTCTTTCTTTGTTCAATAGTATGGTAGCGGTATGCGTCAAAATGCATTAGAAAAAGCTTTTTCACATTTGCTCTCTTTGCCAGATTAGCGGCGATTTCCGGATTCATATGCGGCCAGTCCGGATTTATCTCATCCCCGCAACCGAACGCGCACTCGGATATCAGTATGTCAGACCCTTTTACGAATTCAACAAGCTCGTCTGTCATTCCCATATCAGTGCAGTATGATACTTCCTTCCCTTCCAGTCGGAACTTGTATCCCATTGAAGGATCCGGGTGGTCGAAAATTTTACACTTGAAACTCAGCGGCGATTCGTGTTCACCTTCCGCGACCTCCAGTACGCTCGCCTTGTACGGAAGATCTTTGAGAGCTGATGTGTACGGCTGCCTTACGAGCGTGTCAAGCGATTTTTTAATTCCGGGCTTTCCGATTATTGTAAGCTCTTTGAACGAGAACTTGTCGAGTATGTGCAGTCCGTGGGTGTGATCTAGGTGGGAGTGGCTGATGAACAAATAAACAGGCTTGTCCTTCACATACTCGTCCAGCTTTTGTATTCCCTCTCCGGCGTCCAGAACTATGTATCCCTCTTCCGAGTCTATGAGCACGCAAGGTGTCAGTCCTGTGCTAGAGCTGTACCATCCGTTTGTGCCAAGGAATCTGATTTTCATTTAAACAGCCTTGAATGCAGGGGGTGGGATTCGAACCCACGAAGGCACTAAGCCACCGCGTTTCTTATTTCATCTTGAGTCAAAGCTCAAGCAAAGCTTGAGCGCGGCCCAATTGACCGGCTATGGGACCCCCGCTTTATATTCACATAATAGATTGTTATTAATAAAAATAGCTACACAATTTTGAAAGATTTCCATCTATCATATCTTTTAACATGGCTGTCACAAATTGTACCCACTTTTTTCATCCATTTTACCACTGACGCTTTAGATGTAAGATTGGCATTGAAAAATTTTCCAGTGGAGTTGATTGTATACCCTCTACTAACCCTCATAGGATCGCACTTGTTGAGCGAGAACCCAATGTTAGAAGCTAGATATATGAATTGATTTCTCAGAATTTCACTTCTGACTGTAAAATCTATTCTTGGACTATGGCATCTTCTCTGAAAGCTGAAACTGCCATCGGAACTGAAAAGGCCTCTTAGAACACCCTTTATAATTTTAGGATTTTTGGAAAAAGCTAATGCGTCTGGTATTTTAGCGTCATAAGCTTTCTTACCTTCTAAGAATCCATAAGTTTTAAAGAAGTCAACAACTTGTTTTTGACCGCTCCTTATCTCAAATGCGTTGTTCCACAATCCTATATTCGGTTCTACTCCAAGAACTTTGCGGATAAGTCGTAATATCATCTGATACATATTTTTGTCTCGAATGTTGCACCTCAATCCCCAGATACCATGTGATATGAACCCATCGCCTGCGTGTAGCCCGATAAGCAGAGCTAAATCTTCGTTGATAAAGTGCTGAGGTAATGAATAAGTGATATGCCTCCCGCTTCCAATATTTGACACGGTCGACATATATCCACCATCTATAGGTGGGTTATGATAACAATACTCTTTTTGGAATGGTCACTTCCGAAGAATTCCGATGATTTCCTAAATTCAGTAAGCGGTCTCTACTTCTGACCTAAGGTTGTCTATCTGGCTTTTTAGGTCGTCTATTGTGCAGTCGAGGCTGTCAACCTCGTTCCTTCTAGCTTCTGGAAGGTCGTCCTCATACCCAGACGGTCTCATGAAGCTGGAATCCAAAGAAGCCAGCCTCTCGTCAACCTTTCCTAGCGCAGACTTTAGGAGCTTTATATTCTCGTCCCTGAGCTTGTCAAGCTCGCCCATCACTGCCACTTGGTTCTTTATAAGATTCACATTCATTTTTAGCTGGTTGAGCGCGCTCAACACCTGCCTGTACTTTGTGAGCTTTATGAAAACAGGCGCAAGAGCCATGTCCTGCGGAGACTCTCTGGGAACGAACTCTTCGGCTCTGCTCCTATGCTCAATAGGCTGCCTGTTGAACGACATTTCAGAAATCTCCTTTACGTCCACAGGCGGAACAAACTCCTTTTTTGCGCTCTTTCTTCCAAAAATAGCCATTTGATTGACCTCTCAAGGCTTTTCTAAATTAACTTCTGTTTACTATGAATATAAGTTTTTCACTATTTATTATCACCAGAAAGAGGGATGCGGATGGCGGGATTTGAACCCGCGTCGCTGCCTTGGCAAGGTTCTACCGATTATATCGTCAGTATCTTAACCAGGCTGGACCACATCCGCCTCATCCGAATATGCTCCCGAATCCGTCGATTGCCTTATCTTCTTCTTCTTTTAGGATTTTTAATATTTTATCCCTTTCTTCGTCGTCTACCTGCTCGCCCAGGCACTCTCCGTCCTGACCCTTTGCGATTTCCAAAGCCTTTTTGCACCTTTCATCTGTGCCTGTTATCACGCAAAAATACCCACCTTCCTTTCCGAACTGCTTTGCATCCTTGAAAACTATGCTAGCCCTGTTAACGGTCTCGTCTGTAAGAAGCTTCTCCTTCAGCTTTGAGAAATTTCCGCCGTCCACATGCAAAATGACATCCATTTTTATCATCTCTCCCAAGCCTCAGGCGAGAGTCGAACTCGCGGCCTTCCGCTTTCTTGGCAATCCGTACGAGGCGGATGCTCCACCAACTAAGCTACTGAGGCGAAATTAACCTATATTACTATGAACTGCCAATATAATATTTAACTCTGTTGGTGGTCGGTCGTTATAAGATGATTTTTGGCTCATACTACCTTAGGTGGACGTGATTTGATTGGCAAATGACAGCATGCACGAAGCTATGTTTTGGGAGAAAGAAAGGAACGGCATACGATGCGGGCTTTGCGCGAGAAAGTGCTTCATAGCCAAGGACAAGCGCGGCTTCTGCCAGGTCAGGGTTAACAAGGACAACACCCTGTACGCACTCAACTACGGAAAGCTGGTATCCACCAGCGTGGACCCCATAGAGAAGAAGCCCTTCTTCCACTTCTATCCAGGTTCGTCCGCCTTTTCGATATCTTCGGTCGGCTGCAACTTCAAATGCCAGTTTTGCATAAATTCCGAAATAAGCCAGCCCCTATACAGCAATCCGGATACGATTCCCGGAAAGGACTACACGCCCGAGGAAGTTGTTCAGATGGCTGAAAAGAGCAACTGCAAGACGATAGCCTACACTTACACCGAGCCCACAATGTTCTTCGAGTTTGCGTACAAGACCGCAAAGCTCGCCAAAAGGAACAACCTCATGAACGTTTTTGTCACAAACGGATACATATCCGAAGATGCGATAAAGAAGATATCAAAGTATCTGGACGCTGTTGTGGTCGACGTGAAGGCTTCTCTTGATCCGGAGTTCTACAAAAAGTTCATGTCCGTGCCGGACGTCCAGCCGATATACGACACTCTAAAGCAGATAAAGAAGCAGAGGGTGCCTCTCGAGATAACCAATCTGATTATACCCCAGATAGGCGACAGCATTGAGCTCTCCAGCAAGCTGGCAGAGCACATAAACACGAACCTCACATCGAGCACCCCCCTTCACTTCATCCAGTTCACGCCCAGCTTCAAGCTGATGGAGCTGCCTCCGACCCCGGTTTCGACCCTAGAAAAGTGCATTTCAGAAGCCAGGAAGATGGGTCTGCGCTATGTGTACATAGGGAATGTCCCAGGCCATGACGACGAGAACACATACTGCTACAACTGCCGCGAGCTCGTGGTCAAGAGGTTTGGCGGCATGGTCGAGGAAGTTCACCTTTCAAAGAACAAGTGCCCGTACTGCGGCGCTAACATAGACATTCTTGTCGACGATTGAGTTAGACATAAAAACTAGCCCCGACCATCTATAATTGCCTGGAGGTGGACAATATATTGATTAAGCGTGTGTTGTGCGTTGTCGCGTTTTTGTCTATGTTCGCCGCAATTTCATCAGCGGTTTCTGCCAATCCGGGCGTAGAGTTCTACAAGATAGACGTTCAGATAGAGGAGAGCGGAAGGAGCAATGTCCAGCTTGTGATGAACTTTGAAAAGCCGGAGGACACTTTCTCGATGAATATCATAGGGAAGGTAGAGAATTTCCAGTTCGACACCAACGCCCTCTATGCGGATTGCGATGTTGCAACAAGCGGCACTAGCTCCATATACTGCGACCTCGGTCTCACTGAGACAAAGAAGGAGCTGAGAATCAACTTTACGACAGACGATTTTGTAAAGTCCTTGGATGACAAGTACTATTTCAGCGCATCACTCGGTCCTAAAATATCCGTAAACCACGTTTCAGCCACAATAAGGCTCCCCCAGAACACGCTTCTTACGGGCGATGACATAAGCTCCAGCATAATATCCTACACGCAGAACGCATCCGCGCACATAATGGGCGACAGCATAATAATCATCTGGAACCTCAAAGACATATCTTCGGACGCCATAAAGTTCGACGTTCTCTACGAGCGCGTCGATCCGCCCGCATGGTTCCAGTTCAGGATGAGCCATTTCATACTCCTTGGCGGCAGCTTTGCCGCTGTAGTCGGGATAATAATAGTCCTTTATCTCAGGAGGTCGAAGAATGTAGTTCTTTCAGTCCTTGACGAGTACGAGCGTAAGGTAATGGACGTGATTTCAAAGGAGGGCGAAGTCAAGCAGAAGCAGGTGGTCAACCTGACCAACCTCTCCAAAGCCAAGGTGAGCAGGGTTGTCAAGAGCCTTGCAGACAGGGGGCTTGTTGAAACCGAACGCAGGGGCAGGACGAACATACTCAGGAACGTGAAGAAGAAACTGAATCCGTGAACGATGGTTTCAGCACCGAACAACGCCGAGCGCGAAATCATAGAGCAAAAAGCTATTTTAAGTCTTATTTTATGAAATAAAGTCCTAAAATACGTTTAGAAACAATTGAAGTTCTTATTATGTTATTATAGCCTATTTTGAAGGCTTCCAGGAAACACCTTCTAACGCCCGTAAATCGTTTCATTCAATTTTTATATACCATGTAAAACGAAGTTAATTTTAGATTTCCCAAGCACAGGGGAGTACCGGCTTCGAGCTTTCGCTCGGAAACGGTGTGAGACTGTGAAAAGAAATGTACAAAGGGATAAAAATGAAAAAATTAATCGCAGGCTTTTTGACTGCATTAATGGCGCTACTGACAGCGACAAGTCCAGTATTGGCAGCTGAACTCGGAAGCTACCCAGCTTTCTTGGCAGGTGCTGACGGGACTTTGGACGCTTACGTAGTAATAGGTTCGGACGCTGCGGTATCCGACGTGGTAGGCGCAGTTGACCTCGCTACAAGACTTGCAGAAGTCGGTGAGACAACTACCAGCAAATCATGTCCAGGCTCTGCCGTTGACGTTGACGGACTCGTAAAGGACACAATAGCAATCCAAAAAGGATACATAGACGACACGTTCCCAGGTACGATAAGGAGTTTCCACTACGACAAGTTGACTACGTCAACGATAAGTTGGGCTGGAAACACTTACGACTACTATGAGACAATCTCATTAGCGAATACTACAGCAGATGCTATATACACAAGTCACGACTTCAATACAGCAGGTATAAACGGTACGCAGACGTTGGTAGTCCCAACAAACGTGCTGAAATACCAGTATGTATTCAAGAAGGCTTTGGACCTCAGTTCAAAGAGTGGACTGGGTACTATAGCCAGTCCAGAGTACACATATCCAATCAACATACAGCTTCTTGGTAAGCCATTCCAGATAGTTGGACTTGGCACAGACCAGGTAAAGATGTTGGCAGGATCTGTGGGAACAGCTTCGGCAACAGACCCAGTTGTGTATGGAGATTACTCTGTCTACTCAGATTTGGGTAGCGACAACGCATGGGCGAGAGTAATAGTCAAGGACGCAGCTGGAAATACAGTTGGCACTCAGGTCATAAACGAGGGAAGTGACTATTCGTTCACATCCATCAGTTTGACCGTGAAGCTGACAGATGTCAGAGCTCTTACTGACGGTACAGTAGTTGGATCCGACATAGTTGTCGGCGCTACTAACGCAGTAGAGAAGACATATCCGGTAAGCTGTGACATATCTGGAACAGGTTC